>JAFTMQ010000049.1 GCA_017452305.1 Clostridia bacterium
AAACGGTGCTCCGTCGGTTATGCATCGTCAAGCAGACGGAAAATTCTATCAAGGACGAGTTGAATTTGTATTACGTGGCGATGACGCGCGCAAAGCACACCTTGCACATGGTCTTTGAGGAAAAATTGCCGATTGCCGACGTGCAGTACGCCAAATCATTTGCGGAATTTACCGATTTTTCCGTTTGGGAAGGGTATCTTGCGCAGGGCGACGGCGTAGGCGATCCTAAAATTCAAGCACGGCAACCTATCGTTTTTCACCCCGACGAGGCGTTGGCGCAAGAGATTATGGGCGCATTCCGTTGGCAATACGCACACGAGGGGTATGAGAATTTGCCTGTCAAGAGCTCGGCTACGCAGTTGGTTGAAAACACGGTGGTGGACGAGTTACCGAGCGCGGAATTTGGCGCGGTTGCTGTGAAAAACGACCTGTTCGACGAGGAATACGTTACGGACGCGGACGATAACGAAGCGCGGCTTTCCGCAAGTGATAAAGAGCTTGGTATTGCCTACCATGCCTTCTTGGAAAATTTTGATTTTTCCTTGCTGTTTGACGAAAATGGCGCACCCATGTCCTCGTTGAACGTAGAAAACGCTGTTCAAGAGGAGCTTGCAAGGGGGGCGGACGGCTACGAGCTGTTGTCCGTGTCTAAGTTGTTGGAAATCTTGTCCAACCCCATATTTAAAGAGGTGTACGGCGCGCGGATTTATAAGGAACGGCAATTTTTGGTGTCTTTGCCTGTGCTCGATACGTATGCGAAGCGCTCGGATTTTGATAAGAGCAAGTTAGCCGCAGGCGAGGGCGAGGAAATGATTTTCCAAGGTGCAATCGACTTGATGGCAGTTTCCTTAGACGGCGTGCGGATTGTCGATTATAAGTATTCGACGCGTAGCGCGGCGTACCTGCACGCGCACTATAAGCCGCAGCTCGATTTGTACCGCTTGGCGACGGCGAAGATTTTGAAAATGGACGTAGAGAAGGTGCACTGCGTTATCGTGAATATCCGTCAAGGCTATCAAGTGGATATGGACTAAACGACAGAACAAGCGAAATTTTCGTAAATTTCGACAAAATAATTCCCTCTTTTTCGGGCATAACCAATGCGCGAAGAAGGGGGAATTTTGATGGGGTATTTTAGGATTGTCAGGGAGTGGATAGCGCAAAACAAAGCCTTGACGATTGCGTGTGCTACCGCGTTGGTTTTGTTGTGTGTGGCGGCGATTGCGACGGTCAAAACGGGCAGGTCGGGGGTGTATTTGGCGTTTTCCGTGGCGATAGGCGGGGGATTTGCGCTGTTTGTGCTTTCGTTTCCTATCCGTTTTCGGTACTGTGCGTATGCGTTGGCGGCGCTTGTCGTGTGCGGCGGCGTCGGCTATCTTTTGGCGGTCTGCGGATTAACCGCGCACGAGAAAAAATGGGCGCGGAGAGCGGAACGGCGGGAAGAGCTTCGTCGGTTGCAATATTGTTTGCCCGATAGGGAAAATACCTACTTGCAAGCGCGGTTGAACACCGTTTTGAGCGGGAATTACAGCGAGGACGGAATGCCCGTAACCGAGCAAATCGATTTGGGGTACGCGCGGCAGTTGTTGGCGGCTTTGCGAGAGAAACCGCTGTCCGTCGGCGAAAAATTGCAGGCGGAGGACATAGGGAAAAGCTTTGGCGTGTATTTGCAAAAGCCGCGTTGGAGCGTTGCCGATTTGAAGGCGGTAAACAACGCTTTTTCCGCATTGATGAAGCTGTGCGCTAAATATTCGGTGGGCGTTTGAGTGGCTCGACGATGCGGAAAGGGGGCAAAGAGAGGGTGAGCTTGATGAGCGCGCCTTTTGCGATTGCCGTGCGGAGTAAGGGACGGGTAACAAGCCCGTCCGTTTTGTCGTTTATTTGGCAAAGGACGGGGGCAGGTACGCGTTGACCGAGCGGATAAGGTAGATTTTTCCGTAAAATTAGCGCGTCGTTGCACGCGAAGATGGCGGTGGCTGGGAAACACTCGTTTTTGTCGGTGAACAAGCGCAAAAGGGCATTGTTAGCAAACTCCGCGTCTATTATTTTGCCGAGATAACCGCCGTCGTGGGCGTAGATAGGCATGCCAAGCGTCAAGCGCGCGAAGCCCGTGGGAAGGACGGTGCGTAGGCGGTGCAAAGCGACGTGTTCCGTTACGCATTTCACGGCGGAAATGCTAACAGCGAAGGTAGGGGCTTGTTGGGGCGCGGGAGCGCAAAGTAGGCATTTTAACGCTTGGCTTTTGAGGGAAAAACCGACGCCGAGGCATACGCCCCGTTGCTCTTTGCTTACGAGAATAGGTTTGTTGACGTAATCGGATAAGTACATAAATATCCCCTTTTTTATTTTTTTAAGTTTGAATACAGCGAAGTTGCAAACCTTTGCAAGCAAGTTTTCAAGTTCTTGTATTATAAAGTACGGCGCGAGAGGAAAAAAGGGGAGCGCCGCCTTTTTTTGGCGAAAAATGAAAAAAGTTTATAAAAGTATATAAAAACGCTTGCCAAATATACAAAAGTTTGATAAAATAACGCACGTAAAAGGAACGAAAGTTTCGCATATTGGGGATTCGCCAAGCGGTAAGGCAACGGACTCTGACTCCGTCATTCGGGTGTTCGAATCACTTATCCCCAGCCAAGAAAAAAAGCGTACCAAGCGGTGCGCTTTTTTCTTGTGATGACGGATGGAGTGCGAGAAAACCCGCGTTATCGGGTGGTCGTGCGAGAAACGTCCGCTTGTAAAGGCGAAAAAAGAGTACGATAGTTGTCGGCGTTTCGACGCTTTGACGGCTCTGCCGTCAATATCACTTATCCCCAGCCAATAAAAAAGCGTACCAAGCGGTGCGCTTTTTTCTTGTGATGACGGATGGAGCGCGAGAAAACCCGCGTTATCGGGTGGTCGTGCGGATGATGGTTAGGAAAAAGCCGTTTCAATGCCGAGGCAATCGTTCTTTGCTTTGTTGCTTTGGCTTTATCAAAATCAATGTAGGCTAAGTCGGCAAGTTAGTAAGTAAAATAAGACGACACCAAAACCTCAGGCGCGCTCGCAAAAGTCAAGGTGTCGTCTTATGCTCGTATAATATTAAGTGTTAATATTAATCATTTTCATCCCCGATAATTTTTATGGGGAATTTTTTTGTTTGGATTTGTTTATCCCCCATGATTTGGTTGTGGACGTACTGTGCAGCGTAATATCCGATATTTTTTCCGTCTTGCTCGATGATATAAGGGCGTATTGCTTTCCGTTCCGCAAAGGAAATTTCGTTGTCGAATACAACAACGCGCAGTTTTTCAGGCGTGGGGATATTTAGCTCTGTGATTGCCGAATATGCCGTTGATAGATATACGTCTGTTACGATGAGCGCATCGGTGGCGGGATTCTTTTGCAAAAAGTCTTTAATACTTTTATAAACGTAGTCACGATTATTGGATTTCAAAATAAGTAAATTTGTATTTTGAACAGATCCGTAATATTTTAATAAGCCCGTGTTGTATCCGTTGATTCTTTCTTCCACGGCGGTAGCAAGGGAAGATTCGTGAGTGACAAAAACAGGTGTTTGATATTGCTTCGCATGTAAATATTTGATAACATCAATCATTGCATTGTAGTTATCAGTGGAAACAAAAGATAAATTAAGTGCTTTCAAATAACGATCGATAATAACCAAGGGGTATTTACTAATCGAAATCTTTAAAAGTGTTTCATTGTAATATTCGTTATCAATGGGGAAAAGAATAACTCCGTCATAGTTGGAATAAAATGCAAGTTCTAAAATTTGCTTTTCTTTTTTAAGCGTTTCTTCCGTAATTTTAATGGAAAGGTCAATATTATTTTGTTCGCAAAACTCTGTAATACCAGAATAGATTTGTTGCATAAACGCCGTTTTTAACGAAGGAGCGATAAACAAGAAATGCAGCTTTATAGGACTTTTTTCTCGTGCGGAAGAAAGGTTGTTTTTAATAAAATAACCTTTTCCGTGAACAACTTCCACATAGCCCTGCTTGATGAGTTTTTGGTAGGCAGATCGAACGGAAGGACGGCTTGCGTTAAATTTTATGGACAGCATTCTTTCGCTGGGCAGTTTATACTCTTTAATATGCTTGTTCGTCTTGATGATTTCAAGGAGCTCTTGCCGAATTTGATCATTTAATTTTATTCCTGACATAACTGCTTTATCGTTCTCCTTTTGCATATTTAGGGGGGGGGATTGCGTGTGTGGGTACGTTGTGTCTACTTAACTAATTGGTTGAATATATTTTATCATCTTTTTTATGGATTGTCCAACAATTTTTAACTGGTAAAAAAAAGAATATACCACTTTTACCAGTTTTTTTTCGTTTAGTCTTGACGATTGAAAAAAACATGATAGAATGTAAATGCAATATGGTAGGGTAAGAAAGAAATTTTAGTTGAGTGGCTAAAAGAATTTGGGAAGAAAAAGGTGTAACGATTGCGTAGAAAGCCTTTTAAAAATCATCAACAGAGTTCTGAATTGCAAAGGAGTATCGCAATGAGTATGACTTCAACAAAAATGGCAAATAAAAAAGCGAAAGATTACGCTTTTGTTGCGATTATGTTATTGATTCCTGTGGTTCATTTTATTATTTTTTGGGGAGTTGTTAATTTTAATTCAATTTTGCTTGCGTTTCAACGCTTGGATAGAACGACGGGGGAAAAATATCTCACCTTAAAGAATTTTGAATCGTTGGTGGAACTTTTCAAAACAAATGAATTGAAAAACGCTTTGGTGAACACTTTGCTTACGGCAGGGTTTCAAATTATATTCCTGTTGCC
>JAFTMQ010000050.1 GCA_017452305.1 Clostridia bacterium
CTCATATTTTTCATATTCTTCAAAGAAACAGATAGCGGAATACTCCGCCAAGCCCTCGTCTTGCCACGCGTTTTTCGTTTGGTCGCTGCCTACCACGCCGTACCACCATTGATGGGCAACCTCGTGTGCGATTGCGCGCACACGCTCCCTTCCCGATAACGCGTCGGAAAGCATGGTTAGCGTGGGATATTCCATACCGCCGAAGCACAAGCCCGTTTCCGCAAGCGTGTACTGCGCGTAGGGATATTTACCAAACGCCTTTTCGTAATAGGCAAATGCCTCGCGCGCCACCTCTAAACTTTTGGACGGCTCTTTGTCCGCATAATAGTAATAAACAAGCTCCGTATTGCCCACTTTCGCGCGCTCTTTGCGGTAATTTTTCGAGAGTACGAGCGCAAAATCCCGCACCTTCGTCGCGTACATGGTATATACCTTTTTACTTTCAAGCATATCCTCGTCCGTCAAAACACCCGTTGAAGCCACGGTGTATTCCTTGGGTAAGGTAAGCCGCAATTTATAGTCCGCACAATCGGTATAAAAGGGATCGCCGCACGAATAATACACACACTCGTTAAAGCCGCCATTTTTAAATCCGCACAGCACGGGATAAAAATTGCCGAGATTGACTGTATGCGCTGTCACGCCCGTGCGGTGATTGACTTGCGCAAGCTTGGTGATAAAACCAATGTCTAACACTACCTTATCACCAGGGAATAAAGACCGCTCCAAAAACACGTAGAGAATGTTTTTATCCTCGCCCATAATCTCCCAATTCTTAGAGCCGTGCACACTCGAAATCGACATCTCGCCGTAGCTTTCGCCTGCGTAGTACGCCGCGTCTGCAAACGAGGTAGAAATGGGCGCATATAGCGCGTTCTTACGGTAGGCGTTGGGATACATTTGGAATTTTAAGACGGAAATTTCGCTGTCGCTACAATTTTCAAACGTAACCTTCACCGCGCCCGTCAAGGTGCGGTTTTCGGGCGAATATTCCGCCGTAATCTCGTACCTGGTATATACCTTTGCCGTTTTTTTACAGCTTGAAAAGAAGGATACAAATCCCAAAATACATACCAATGCAAGCGTCAAAGACCAAAACCTTTTCATCCCTCATCCCCCAAATAGATATAGCATAATATCGTATGCGCTTCGATAGGAAAATATGAGAAACATAGTCATGGACGATAAACCCCGCTAAAAATAGATAAAAACATGACGGAGCGAGGACAAGCCCCGCTCCGTTTTGAAATCAAAAATTAATTGTATATTATATTCTACGTTTGTGCGTCGTAGTATTCTTTTTGCAGTTAGCCACCAGCTTATGTTGCTGACTTTTGGTCAAATTACCGAAGTCCTCTACCGTATAGGTAGTTCTAGTGTATTCGTACGTATCGCCGTCTTCGCCCGAATGCTCATCAAACTCCGTCCAAATCTTCACTTCTTTTAAAACAGAATAGCCCAAGCTCTTGCTCGTGTACCGTTTTAAGGAATCGCCGATAACCCAGTCGCCACCCGTCTTTGTTATAATCGGTTCGGCATCAACCGTAAAACCGCCTACGCTTATGTTGGACACGCGATATTGCTTCGTCTCTTTCACTTCCGTGCGGTGACTTTTATCTTGCAACACCTTCAACGTCAAGCTTTCGCCCGTAAACGGACAATTATCACAATATAAGCGTTCGTATTCCTCTTGGCTTACCGTTGCAAAACCGCCTTTTACAATTTTCATAATAATAAAAACGATCCCTACCACGATAACAGCACCCACAACCGCAAACGCTAAAATTGTCGCCGCCAAAGTACTTGCGTCAATACCACTGCTACTGTCGCTTGCTTGTGCGCTAAGTAAATTAAAAAGCATATACGTACCTCTTTTATTTTTTATACGTTCATTATATTCTCTTTTTCTCTTTTTGTCAAGGCTTTCCACAAAAAAAAGAGTACGCTAAAATACGTTTATTCCATGAGGATATAAGGAAAAAGAGCGGGTTTCCCCGCCCTTTCCATTTTGTCCAACACCGCGCGCCCATACCACACATACGCCCTATTAAAAAACGCACGACCAAGTGGTAAGACTGGGTGCAGGCTCAGCCCTTTTTTCTAAAATTTTGTCCAACACCGCGCGCCCATACCACCTACGCACGCCATCAAAGAACGCACGACCAAGTGGTAAGATTGGGTGCAGGTTCAGCCCTTTTTTCTAAAATTTTATCCAACACCGCGCGCCCATACCACACATACGCCCTATTAAAGAACGCACGACCAAGTAGTAAGACTGGGTGCAGGCTCAGCCTGCTTATTTTTCTTCCAAGGTCAAATATTCCGTCGGATCAACGCTCTCGCCGCCCTTCAAAATCTCGAAATGCAGGTGCGCGCCGTCCTTGTACTCGTTCCCCGTCGCCGCGGCAACCGTCGCGATAACGTCCCCTTTCTTAACTTCCGCGCCGACCTTCAAGCCTTCCGCTTCCGTCACAAACCGATACACCGACTTCACACCGTCCGCATGCGCAACCACGATTTCCGTGCCCAAAAGCAAGTCATCCTTGTAAATGCTTTCCACCACACCGTCCTCAACGGCAAACACCTGCGCGCCCTCGCCCGCCGCGAAATCCACGCCCGCGTGCTCGTAATATACGTCCAAAGTCTTGTTGTAATAAAATCCGTGGTTGTTGACAAGCGCCGCTTCGGCAACGGGCAAGGTCATCCCCTCGGGCAAGCCGCCCACGGGCTGATTCGTACCCGAATCCCCCGAATCGCCCGACGAATCCCCACTGCCGTCCGTCTGCGAGGAATCAATGGGCGGTTTCGCCGCTTGATTGTTGCCCGCGCCGAGATTGTTCATCACCACCGCAACAACAATAATCGCGAC
>JAFTMQ010000051.1 GCA_017452305.1 Clostridia bacterium
GATGTCCGTTACGATGGGCGTGCTTGTCGGCACGGGCGCAAGCGCGGAAACGGACGCAGAGGACGGCATTTCGCATTTTATCGAGCATATGCAATTTAAGGGCACGGAAAAGCGGACGGCGTTTGAAATTTCCGACGCGTTCGACCGTATCGGCGCGCAAGTTAATGCGTTTACGGGCAAGGATATTACTTGTTATTATTCCAAATGCACGTCCGACCATACGGCAACTTGTTTTGAATTGCTTTCCGATTTATTTTTAAATTCCACCTTCCCCGAGGATGAGATGGAACGCGAAAAGGGGGTTGTGTGCGAGGAAATTTCCATGAACGAGGACACGCCCGAGGATTTGTGCTTGGACTTGCTTTCCACCGCCTTTTACGGCAAGGAAAATTACGGCAGAAATATTTTGGGTACGGCGGAACGGGTAAAAAGCTTTACCGTTGCGGATATTATGCGCTATAAAAAGGCGCGCTATTGCCCCGAAAATATCGTTATTTCTTTTGCGGGTGCAATCGATAAGGCGACGGCGGAAGCGCTCGTGGAAAGCTATTTTGGCAATCTTCCTACGGGTGAATACGAAGCAAGACCTGCAAAAATTATCAAGCCGCACTTATCCTTGGTAAAACGCAAGCCTATTGAACAAATGCACGTTGCCATTGGCTATCCCGCCGTTCCGCGCGGTGATAAAAGGGAATATATATTCTCGGCGCTCAATTCCGTTTTGGGCGGCTCGATGAGTGCAAGACTTTTCCAAGAAGTGCGTGAAAAGCGCGGGCTTGCCTATTCCGTATATTCGTATATTTCGGCTTTTTCCGACTGCGCGGCGCAAAATATTTACGCGGGCGTCAATCCTAACAATTTACAGCAAGCCTACGAGGCGATCAATACGGTCATTCGCGATATGAAAGAAAACGGAATTACCGAGGATGAGTTTTTACGCAGCCGCGAACAAATGAAATCGGGTATGTTTTTCGCGAATGAAAGCAGCAATTCGCAAATGCTTTTGTACGGAAGATATATGCTCAACTTTAATAAGGTGTACGACTTTGAAGAAAAGATGAATTTGATTAATGCAATGACCTATGCAGACGCGCAGGACACCCTTTCTATTATGTTCAAGGAAGAAGAAAAGGCGGTTGCGCTCGTCGGGGATACGGATACGCCGTTAAGCCTTTAAAATGAAAGGAATTTTACAAAAGCAAACGGGCTTTCCGCCCGTTTATAACAAGGATAGCAGGGTGCTAATTTTAGGCAGCTTTCCGTCCGTAAAAAGCCGTGAGATTTCCTTTTATTACGGGCATAAGCAAAATCGTTTTTGGCGCACGATTTGCGGGTATTTCCACGAGGAAATTCCCGAAAGTATAGAGGGTAAGCAAGCATTTTTATTGCGTAGAAATATTGCGCTTTGGGACGTCGCGCTCTCGTGTGAGATTGTCGGTTCGTCTGACGCGTCTATAAAAAATGCGGAAATTGCCGACCTTGGCGAAATTTTTGCGGCGGCGAAAATCGAAAGGATATTTTTAAACGGTAGCTTGGCATATCAACTCTTTTTACAAAAATACGCGCAGGTAGATATTCCCTATCAAAAATTACCCTCGACAAGTCCCGCAAATCCACGGTTTTCCCTGCAAGCTTGGACGGAGGCGCTCGATGCTGTATTCCGACTTCCTTAACAACTTAAAAAGCTACGCGGAAACGGATTTTGCCGAGTTTCAACGGCGGTTAATTCCAACGCAAAGAGAAATTTTAGGGGTGCGCACGCCCACGCTCCGCCGTTTCGCAAAGGAATATCAAGGGGACTTGAACGAGCTGTTTTCCTACCCCGACGAGTATTACGAAACGGTGTTTATCAAATTGACGGTTGTTTCGCGTTTGCCGTACGCGCAATTCCTTGTCTATCTTGAAAAATGCGTCGCGCTCATTGATAATTGGGCGCTTTGCGATAGCTTTAAATGCAAGGCGATTACAAAACACCGACAGGAATTTTTGCCGATTTTAGACAAGCTGTTTTTAGACGGCAGAGGATTTTATCAGCGTTACGTTTTAGTTTCCCTTCTATCCTATTACGTGGACGAGCCGTATTTGCCAATCATAAAGGAGTACATACTCCGCGCGGACACGCAATATTATTACGTGCATATGGCGGTTGCGTGGCTTACCGCCGAGGTTTTAATCAAGCACTACGACGAGGGCTTGCGCTTGTTGGACGCGATCAAAACGGACGTAAAAACGCACAATAAAAGCATACAGAAAGCATTAGAAAGCTTTCGTCTTACCCAAGAACAAAAGGACTATTTACGGTCTTTAAAGATAAAATAATATAACAAAGGTAGTATTATGGATATTTTACAAATTATTACGGAAGAATTTAATCTCAACCCTACGCACGCGCGTAACATTATTGATTTAATCGACGAGGGGAATACTATTCCATTCATCGCGCGTTATCGCAAGGAAATGACGGGCGCGTGTGACGACCAAGTGCTGCGTGAGCTTTTTGATAGGCTTACATACCTTCGCAACCTGCAAAAACGTAAGGACGAGGTTGCTAACGCCATCACCGAGCAGGGCAAAATGACGGACGAAATCAAGGTCGCGCTCGAAAAGGCGGTTACCCTCACCGAAGTCGAAGATATTTATCGTCCATATAAGCAAAAGAGAAAGACGCGCGCGTCGGTTGCAATCGCAAAGGGGTTACAGCCTTTGGCGGACGCTATTTTGGCGCAGGATAAAACGCTTGACGTCCATGCGGAAGCGGAAAAATATTTGACGGAAGAGGTAAAGACGGTTGCCGACGCGCTCGCAGGCGCGCAAGATATTATTGCGGAAATTATCTCCGACGATGCGGCTACGCGTAAAAAACTCCGTAATTTCTTCTTTAAGCACGGCGAAATCACGTCTTCCTACGCAAAGGGTAAAGAGGCGGAGGACGAAACGAAAACGTACGGTATGTACGCCGATTATTGCGAGCCGGTAAGCGAGGTGAAGAGCCACCGCGTTCTTGCCTTAAACCGCGGCGAAAAGGAAGAATTTTTAAAGGTTTCCTTGGTGGTTGACACTGAGTTTGCAAAGCGTATTACGGCGGCAAGTTTCTTAAAAGACGGCGGGGAAAGCAGTAAAATCGTCAAAGCGGCGGCAGAGGACGGGTATGATAGATTGATTGCTCCGTCGGTAGAACGCGAGGTTCGCGCACAGCTCTTCGACGATGCAAGCGAGCAGGCAATTAAGATGTTCGAGCTGAATTTAAAGCCTTTGCTTATGCAACCGCCCGTCAAGAATAAAATCACGATGGGTTGGGACCCTGCTTTCCGTACGGGCTGTAAAATTTGCGTGGTTGATGGAACGGGTAAGGTGCTCGATAAGACGGTTGTGTTCCCCACGCCCCCTCAAAATAAGACGGTGGAAGCAAAATTCATCTTAAAGCAGATGATTGCCAAGCACAAGGTTGAGGTTATCTCTTGCGGCAACGGTACGGCAAGTAAGGAAAGTGAAATCTTTATTGCCGAGCTTATCAAGGAAATCAAGCAAGAAACGGGCAGAGAGGTCGGCTACGTTATCGTCAACGAAGCGGGCGCATCCGTATATTCGGCAAGCGCGCTCGGAGCGGAAGAATTCCCCGATTACGACGTTACGGCACGTAGTGCGGTGTCTATTGCAAGACGTTTGCAGGATCCGCTTGCAGAGCTTATTAAAATCGATCCTAAATACATTGGCGTTGGTCAATATCAACACGATATGAACGAAAAACGCCTTGACGGCGCGCTTTCGGGGGTATTGGAAGACTGCGTAAACAGCGTCGGCGTAGATTTGAACACGGCAAGCGTTTCCCTTTTGAAATTTGTTGCAGGTTTGAATGCGTCCGTTGCGAAAAATATCGTTGCGTATAGAGAGGAAAACGGCAGATTTAAGTCGCGCAAGCAGCTCCTTAAAGTACCTAAACTTGGTGAAAAGGCATATACGCAATGCGCGGGCTTCTTGCGTATCGACGGCGGCGAAAACATTTTAGATAACACTGCAGTGCACCCCGAATCCTACGCAAAAGCGGAAAAATTGCTCTCGTTGTTCTCTTATACAAAAGAGGACGTTAAGGCGCGTAGAATCGACGATTTGCGTCGTAAAATCAAAGCATACGGCGAAGAGCGCGCGGCAAGGGAAACCGAGCTTGACAGCGCTACCTTAAACGATATCGTCACCGAGCTTATGAAACCGGGCAGAGATATTCGTGACGCGTTGCCCGCTCCTATGCTCCGTAAGGATATTATGGGCATTGAGGATTTGAAAGTGGGTATGGAATTGACGGGGACGGTAAGAAACGTAGTTGATTTCGGTGCGTTCATCGACATCGGTGTACACCAAGACGGTTTGGTGCATATTTCCGAAATTACCGAAAAATATATCCGTCATCCGTCCGAGGTTTTGAAGGTCGGTCAAATCGTAACGGCGTGGGTTAAGGACGTTGACGTGAAAAAGAATAGAATTGGTTTGACAATGAAAAGAAAGAAATAACTAAAAAATGCTTGACATTTTTGCGCTTTTCCGTTAAACTATTAAATATGACTTTAAAAACTCTTAATTAGGAGGAAAACTTATGTTAGAAAAAGTACAAGCAATGCTTTCCGAGGCGTTGAACATTCCCGTCGAAAAAATTACGCCCGATGCCGAAATTATAAAAGACCTCGGCGCGGATTCCTTGGACCTTATCGAGCTTCTTACGCAGATTGAAGACGAACATGGTATCGTCATTCCCGACGAGGAAGTGGAAGGACTTAAGACGGTTGGCGACGTTGTCGCAGTCCTTGAAAAGCTTGTTAAATAATCAAAAAAAAGAGGAAAGACTTTTGGAAAGCCAAAGGTCTTTCTTTTTATCTATGAAATAATTGCGTATTTATCGATAGAAACGTTTGCTTTAAAAATTTTTATATGCTATAATTCTTTCGTAAATATATTTTTGAGGTGTTAAATGTTACAGGTTACCGGTGTTTCTCTGCAATATGGCAGTAAAAAATTGTTCGAGGACGTTAATTTAAAATTCACGAAGGGGAATTGCTATGGTATTATCGGCGCAAACGGCGCGGGTAAATCTACTTTCCTTAAAGTGCTTTCGGGGGAAATCGAACCGCAAAAAGGCTTTGTTTCCATGGATAAAAACGAGCGTATGTCCGTTTTGCAACAAAACCAAAATATGTACGATAACGAGACGGTTTTGCGCACGGTTATGCTTGGCTATAAGCGCCTCGTTGAAATCATGGACGAAAAAGACGCGCTGTATATGAAGCCCGACTTCTCGGAAGAGGACGGCGTGCGCGCGGCGGAATTAGAAAGTGAATTTGCAGAAATGAACGGCTACGATGCGGAATTCCAAGCGGCACAGCTTTTAAATGCATTGGATATCCAAGAGGATATGCATTATTCGCTTATGAGCTATTTGGACGCGAAGCAAAAAGTCCGCGTTTTGTTGGCGCAAGCACTTTTTGGCGATCCCGACGTATTGCTTTTGGACGAGCCTACCAACAACCTTGACATTAAGACGGTGCGTTGGCTTGAAAACTATTTGATGGATTTTGAAAATACGATTATTATTGTATCACACAACCGTCACTTCCTCAATAAGGTTTGTACAAATATTTGCGACGTTGACTTTGGTAAAATCAATATGTACGTCGGTAACTACGATTTTTGGTATCAAACGAGCCAGCTTCTTGCCCGTCAACAAAAGGAACAAAATAAAAAGGCGGAGCAACGCGCAAAAGAATTGCAAGAATTTATTGCACGCTTTGCGGCAAACGCTTCCAAATCCCGTCAAGCAACTTCCCGTAAAAAGGAATTGGAAAAGCTTACGATTAACGATTTTAAGCCCTCGCTTAGAAAATATCCCTACATTGATTTCAAATTTGAAAAGGAAATCGGCAACGATATCTTAATCGTCGAGGATTTGACCAAAGAGGGGTATTTCAAAAACGTATCCTTCACCGTACAGCGCGGCGAAAAAATCGGTATTGTTTCCGACAAGAGCACAACCGTCACCATGCTTTACGATATTTTGATGGGAAAGGAACAGCCCGACGCAGGTACGGTAAAGTGGGGAAAGACGATTTCTACGTCCTATTTCCCGCAAAATAACAACGAATATTTCCAAGACTGCGATTTGAACTTGGTAGAATGGCTTTCGCAATTTTCGAACGACCATTACGAGGAATATTTGCGCGGATGGTTGGGCAGAATGTTGTTCTCGGGCGAAGAAGCGCTTAAAAAGGCGCACGTTCTTTCGGGTGGTGAAAAGGTGCGCTGTATGCTTGCAAAAATGATGCTTGAAGGCAGCAATTTCCTCATCTTCGACGAACCTACCAACCACCTCGATTTGGAATCCATTACAGCGTTAAACAACGGGCTTAGCAACTATAAAGGTTGTATGCTTTTAACCTCGCACGACCAAGAATTGATGAACACGGTTGCCAACCGTATCATTGAAATTAACGAAACCAAGTGCTACGACCGTCAAGTTACTTACGATGAATACATCGACGAAACGCACGCTTAATCTTACGAAAATAGACAAAAGGCAACGCAAAAACCATGCGTTGTCTTTTATTTTTTCCCCTTTTCGACAAATTTCGACATAATATTGTACAATATTCAATAAAATTTTGAAAAATATTTCTGAATATTGTAAAATAATCGTTGACTCGCGTGGAAATATGTAGTATAATGAGTACAGTCAAACGCGTGACGACAAAAAAATACAAGAAGGTGCAATATGCAGGAAAATTCAGTAGTTTTATTGGAAGCAAACAGCGCGGTGGTTACACAGCTCAAAGACGCTTTTGCGGAAAAGGGGAACTTTATTCTTAAATACACGGGCGACGATGGGGACGAGGGTATTAAGCAAATCCTTACAATTAAACCCGATTTGGCGATTGTAAGCATGTTTTTGAAGGGAACGGACGGTTGCAGCGTTATGCGCACAATCAAGCGAGAATCGCCAAATACGAAAATTATTGCCACGGGTATGGCTGCGGACAGCTTTATCGAATCGGCTATTAACGCAGGCGCGTTATATTATTTGGTAAAACCGTTTAGTATTCAAACGGCAATGGAGCGAATTTCGGAGCTTATGGATAATTCCAAAGAGGAAGAAAAGGAAATCGCGATGCCCAAACGCCGTCCGATGAGCATTGAGGAAAAGATTAGCGAAATCTTTATTTCTATCGGTATTCCGCCGCATATCAAAGGCTATAATTATTTGCGGGAAGGGATTAAGATGACGATAGAAAATCCGTACATAATCAACAGCGTCACCAAGGAGCTGTATCCCTCGATTGCTAAAAAGTTCGATACGACGGCAAGCAAAGTAGAAAGGGCAATTCGCCACGCGATTGAGGTTGCGTGGAATCGGGGCAGAATTGAGGCGGTGAACGCTATCTTTGGCGAGCGTATATATTTGGGGGCGGAAAAGCCGACGAACAGCGAATTTATCGCGCTTGTGGCAGACAAGCTCATCTTGGAGAATTTGGTTTGATTTCCAAGCAAAAACACCTCGCAGTAAAATGCGAGGTGTTTTTCATTTTTGGTGCTTCAATTAGTACATGCCGCCCATGTCGCCGCCTGCGGGAGCGATAGGAGCAGGAGGGGTAGGGATATCGGTTACGATGCTTTCCGTCGTAAGCAACGTGGAAGCAACCGACGCCGCGTTTTGCAATACGGAACGGGTAACTTTCGTAGGATCGATAATACCGCTTTCCACCATATCGCAATACTTGTTGTTCAATGCGTCGAAGCCGAAGTTCGCTTTCTTGGAATAAAGAACTTTATCTACGATAACCGAGCCGTCCAAGCCAGCATTTTTCGCAATTTGTCTAATGGGTTCTTCCAAAGCCTTCAATACGATGGTTGCGCCCGTCTTTTCATCGCCGTTCAAGCTTGCAACCAATTTTTTAACCACGGGAACAGCAGAGAGGAGTGCGCTACCACCGCCGGGTACGTAGCCTTCTTCAACCGCCGCACGGGTTGCCGCCAAAGCGTCGTCGATACGGAGTTTCTTTTCTTTCATTTCAACTTCCGTTGCCGCACCAACGCTAATTACGGCTACGCCGCCTGCAAGCTTCGCAAGACGTTCTTGCAATTTTTCTCTATCATAATCGGATTTGGTTTCCGCAATCAAGGACTTAATCGAAGCGATACGCGCTTTAATTTCGTTTGCGTCGCCCGCGCCGCCGACAATCGTGGTGTTTTCCTTGTCGATACGCACGGAAGTCGCTCTACCAAGCATATTGGGCGTTACGTCCTTAAATTCTAAGCCGAGGTCGGAGGAAATCACTTCGCCGCCCGTCAAAATTGCGATGTCGCGAAGCATTTCTTTTCTTCTATCACCAAAGCCGGGAGCCTTTACTGCAACAGAATTGAACACACCCTTCAATTTGTTTACGATAAGCGCGGCAAGTGCGTCGCCTTCCACGTCTTCTGCAATAATCAAAAGTCTTGCGCCTTGCTGTGCAAGAGGCTCGATAACGGGAAGAATTTCTTGCAAGCTCGAAATTTTCTTGTCCGTGATAAGAATGTAGGGGTTTTCAAGCACGGCTTCCATTTTGTCGGTGTTCGTTACCATGTAAGCGGAAGCATAGCCGCGGTCAAATTGCATACCCTCAACTGTGTTGAGTTCGGTGTTCATCGACTTGCCTTCCTCTACGGTGATAACGCCGTCTTTGCCTACGATTTCCATCGCTTTTGCAATCAATGCGCCAACTTCCGCGCTACCTGCGGAAATGGAAGCGGTTTGTTCAATTGCTTTATTGCTTTCCACCGCCTTAGAGATGTCTTTAAGGTGCGCTACGGTTGCGTCAACCGCCTTTTTAATACCTTCTTTTAAAATGATAGGATTTGCGCCCGCCGCAAGGTTTTTAAGCCCTTCGCGAACGATTGCTTGCGCCAAAACTACCGCCGTCGTCGTACCGTCGCCCGCCACGTCGTTGGTCTTCGTCGAAACCTCTTTTACGAGCTGCGCGCCCATGTTTTCAAACGGATCGTTGAGTTCGATTTCTTTTGCAATCGTAACGCCGTCGTTGGTGATGAGGGGAGCGCCGAATTTTTTATCGAGCACTACGTTTCTGCCCTTAGGGCCGAGGGTAATTTTGACGGTATCCGCCAATACGTTTACACCGTTTTCCAACGCTTTTCTTGCGTCTTCACCGTATTTAATTTGTTTTGCCATATTTCAATTCTCCTTACAATCCGTTTTAGTCTTCTACAACTGCGAGAATGTCGCTTTGTTTTAAAATGGTAAATTCCTTGCCGTCAACCTTGAAATTGGAGCCAGCGTAATTCGAGCAAAGCACTTTGTCGCCAACCTTAACCTGCATAACAACTTCTTTACCGTCGATAATCCCGCCGGGGCCTACCGCAACAACCAAGCAGGTTTGGGGCTTTTCTTGCGCGGAGGTGGGGAGATAAAAGCCGCTTTTCGTCTTTTCTTCCACCGTTACGCTTTCTACGACAACTTTGTCGAATAAGGGTTTGATGTTCATAATATTCCTCCAAGTATCCGCTAAAAAGAGCGGTTTGTTTTTTTATACGTCTATATTATAACCGTTTTTTCCCAACTCTCAAACAAAAAAACATTGTTTTTAGGAAAATTTTTCTAATATTTTTCATAAAAAACCGCCGATTTGCCGCGAAGGACGTAAAAATGCTTGTAAATGAATTGATTTCCCCAAAAAAAGGTGATATAATTATTATGACATAATAAGCGCAAAAGGAGAAATCGTACACCTATGAATAAATGGGATAAGCGTTTCATGGAACTCACGGAAATGGTGGCTACGTGGTCGAGCTGTTATCAAGCCAACCGTCACGTCGGTGCAATCATCGTCAAAGACAAACGCGTTATGGCAACGGGCTACAACGGCGCACCCGCAGGCATTCAAAGCTGTGAAGAAAAAGGGGAATGCCTTCGCCGTAAATTGAATATCGAAAGCGGGACTAAGCACGAGCTTTGCTTTGCTGTGCACGCAGAACAAAACGCGGTAATCCAAGCGGCGCGTTCGGGTATCAACACCAACGGTTCAACCTTATATTGTACGCACCAACCTTGCGTGATATGTGCAAAAATTATTATCAATGCGGGTATTCGCAGGGTAGTGTATAAGCACGGTTACCCCGACGAATTTTCCTTGCAACTTTTTAGCGAGGCCGGCGTTAAGGTCGAAAAATACGAAGATTTAGAGGAAGAATAATATGAGCAATCCTATCGTTACTTTTCAAATGGAAAACGGAAGCACCTTTAAAGTGGAGCTTTACCCCGAAAAAGCGCCCAACACGGTAAATAATTTCCTTTCGCTTGTCAATAAAGGATTTTATAACGGTTTGACCTTTCACCGCATTATCGCAGGCTTTATGATTCAAGGCGGCGATCCCGACGGCAGAGGTACGGGCGGCCCCGGCTATCATATCCCCGGCGAATTTGCTGTAAACGGCTTTAAGCAAAACGATATCGCGCACGTTCGCGGCGTGCTTTCGATGGCGAGAGCGCAGGATTTCGATTCCGCAGGCTCGCAATTCTTCGTTATGCACGACGATGCGGAACACCTCGACGGTCAATATGCGGCGTTCGGTAAGGTTATCGAGGGCATGGAAACGGTTGACCAAATCGCGGAAATAAAAACGGATTGGTTTGATAAGCCTTACGAAACGCAAAGAATGGTGAAAGTAACGGCGGAAACCTTCGGCGTAGAATATCCCGAGCCTAAAAAAGCGTAAAGGTAGGTATCATAATGGATTACAGCGTTTATCACAATCCGCTGACCACTCGTTATGCAAGCAAGGAAATGCAAAGCGCATTTTCCGACGAAAAGCGTTTCAAGCTTTGGCGTAAGCTTTGGGTTGCGCTTGCGGAATCGCAAATGGAGCTTGGCTTAAACGTAACGCAAGAGCAAGTGGACGAGTTGAAAAAATATGCGGAAGATATCGATTACGAGCTTGCGGCAAAGTTTGAAAAAGAGGTACGCCACGACGTTATGGCGCACGTAAAGGCTTACGGTCATTACGCAAAAACGGCAATGCCTATCATTCACCTTGGCGCAACAAGCTGTTTTGTCGATTGTAACGCGGAAGCGATTATGCTTAGCGACGCATTGGATATCGTATTGCGGAAGCTCGTCAACGTGATGGATAAATTGAAGGCGTTTTCATTAAAGTATAAAGACGTGCCTACGCTTGGCTTTACGCACTTGCAACCCGCACAGCTTACGACGGTTGGAAAGCGCGCCACCCTTTGGTTGCAGGATTTGAAGATGGACTACGACAACCTTATGGATTTGAAGTCGCACGTCAAGCTTCGCGGCGTAAAGGGCACGACGGGCACGCAAGCCAGCTTTATGGAGCTTTTCAACGGTGATGA
>JAFTMQ010000052.1 GCA_017452305.1 Clostridia bacterium
CGTGCACTACGATATGAACCGCAGGAAATTTTGTTTTTCCGTCTATTTATTTGGCTTTTTGCGGGTAATTGGGGGATACATCGCCACTTACGCGGGTGGGCTTGCGTTGCATATCACCAAGAAAAAAGCGATTTTATTGCCGTATTCGCAAATTAACAGCGAACGCAAACGTTTTTCCTTCATACGTACGTTTAAGTTGAAAGGATTGACAATAACGACGGAAACGGGCGCGGAATATTTACTGCCGATGGCGCTCGCGCATACGGGCGCACGCGTGTACTTCTTTATAAAAGGTGGCAAAAAAGAGGACATTGAACAAAATTTATGGCTTACGGACGGAGACGTGTTGCGTATTTCCGCAACAATCATCGTCCATTTTACGATTTTTATGCTCATTAAAGAGTTTATCAAATTTTTAAAGGAGAAATGGAAAATATGGCAGAAAAACACCAAAAAATCAACAGCTTAATCGATTCTTCAATGGAGAAATTGGAAAATATAGCGGACGTGAACACGATTATCGGCAAACCGATCATCACCGCAAGCGGTTTTCAAATTATTCCATTTTCCAAGGTAACGCTCGGCAATCTTTCGGGCGGTGGGGAATACGGCGACGTAAAGGTTGTCAAGGAAACGGACGCATTTCCGTTTGCAGGCGGCAGTGGGGCAGTGATTAGCATGAAGCCTATGGGCTTTTTGGTGGATGACGGAAAAAGCTGTCGCGTGATACGAATCACCGACGAGCCGCTCGATAATTTAATTGAACGTGCGGGGGAAATTTTCCGCGACGTTATGGCAAAGGAATGAGCCGCAAATCTATAAAAATAGTGATATTTGGCGTGCTTTTTGCCTTTATTTGCACGTTTTTAGTACCTTATGCGAGTGTTTGCGTAAAAGCGCAAGAAAAAATTCCTTACTCGCAAGCGGAATGTGTCATGGAATTGAATAGCCGCCGTATTTTGTATGAATATCGAGGGGAAACACGCCTACCTATGGCAAGCACAACAAAAATTGCAACGGCAATTACTGTATTGGAAGCGTGCAATAACGTCACGAATAAGCAAATTACTATTCCACGCGAAGCAGTTGGGGTGGAAGGCTCGTCCGTTTATTTGGCGGAAGGCGACGTTTATACCACGGAAGAATTGCTTTATGGGTTGATGCTACGTTCGGGAAACGATTGCGCAACGGCACTTGCTTTACATTGTTGCGGTAGCGTGCCTTTGTTTTGTGCAAAAATGAACGAAACGGCAAGAAAGGCGGGGGCGGTGGCAACGAATTTCCGCAATCCGCACGGTTTGCCGTGTAAAAATCATTACACAACGGCTCGGGATTTGAGTTTAATTGCTTGTTATGCACTTAAAAATCCGATTTTTCGGCAAATCGTATCGACCCAGGATTACGCGCCTAAGCATTGGAAAAACAAGAATAAAATGCTTACGGCTTACGACGGCGCTATCGGCGTAAAGACGGGCTACACAAAAGAGGCGGGGCGATGTTTGGTGACGGCGGCAGAGCGGGGCGGTATGACGCTTGTTTGCTCCGTTTTAAATTCGCCAATGATGTATGAACGTACCGCTAAGCTCTTGGACGATGCTTTTGCTTCGTATTCTTATACGAAATTGCTTTCAAATGAAGACATTTTCACGGTAAAGGATGAAAAACGCACGCTAAAAGCGTGTGTGCGTGAGGATTATTATTATCCGCTAATGCAGGGGGAAGAAGAAAGCATAGAAATATGTATTTTACCGATAAATAGCAGTACGGATAGGGAAATTGTCGGACAAATTCAAATATACCTCGCAAAACGGTTGCTTTTTTCCGCGAATTTATATAAACTATAAAGGAATATAAACGAACGGAGAAAGCGAAAAATTATGCGCATAAACAAGTTTTTAGCGGAAAAGGGGCTTGCAAGCCGCCGTCACGCCGACGAAATGATTTCCGCGGGCAGAGTAAAGATAAACGGACAGCTCGCAACGCTTGGTGCAAACGTTGAAGAGGGCGACGAGGTTATGGTCGATGATGTGCTCGTTTCCATGGAAGAAACCAAGCTCGAATATTATATTATGAACAAGCCCAAAGGGGTTGTTTGCACCGTTTCCGACGATAGAGGTAGAAAGACGGTAATGGATTTGTTGCCCGAAGGCGTGGGCAGAGTATTTCCCGTCGGCCGTTTGGATTACGCCACCGAAGGCTTATTGATTTTGACAAACGACGGCGATTTGGCATTCCGTTTGACTCACCCCACGGCGGAAATTCCCAAGACGTATATGGCGAGAATTGAGGGTACGCTTACGGAAAAAGACCTTAATCCCATTCGTTCGGGCATAGAATTGGACGGCGTATTGACGAAAAAATGCAAAGCGCACATCGTTGAAACGAACAAAGCATATACGAAAGTGCACGTTACGATTACAGAGGGTAGAAACCGTCAGGTGCGCCGTATGTTCGAGGCAATCGGCAAAAACGTAGAGTTTTTAAAGCGCGTTAGCATCGGACAGCTTAAATTAAAAGGGCTTGACCGTGGTGAAATTCGTGCGTTAACGGAAATGGAAATCGCCTATTTAAAAGGACTGTAAAAAATAATCCCCGAGGTAGAAACTTCGGGGATTTCCTTTTATATAATTGAAATTAGGCGCGATAATTACGCATTAAACCGACAACTTTACCGAGAATGGAAACTTCACCGTCATTGAAAATCATATCGGATAAGGACTCATTTTCGGGGTGTAAAATGATTTGCCCTTTTTTGCGGTAAAAGCGTTTTACGGTCGCGGAATCTTCAACCATAGCCACGACGATTTCGCCGTTTTCCGCGGTATTTTGGCGGCGAACGATAATTTTATCGCCGTTCATAATGCCTGCGTCAATCATGGACGTACCCTCAACGCGGAGCATAAACAAATCCTCGCCCTTAAATTCGCCGATGGGGAAGGTGTAATAATCCTCGTAATTTTCATAAGCGAAAATAGGCTGACCTGCGGTAACGGTACCGATAAGCGGAATGCTCACACCCGAGCTTTTGCTAAACGTAACCGAGCGTTTTTTATTCGTGGCTTTGGTCAAATAGCCCTTGTCCTGCAATTTTGCCAAATAGCTGTGTACGGTTGCCGTGGATTTGATGCCACATTCCTTGGCGATTTCACGGACGGAAGGGGTGTAACTGTTTTCTTCCGTAAATTTGCGGATATAATCCATCACTCTCGTCAATTTTTCTTCTGTAACCATTAAAAGCCTCACTTTTTTTAAGTTGCAACTCTATTATAGCATACTTTTTTATAAAATGCAAACAAATGTTTAAAATATTTTCAATTAAATGCTTGATTTTTTAAATTTTTTTGCTATAATAGTAAAAAAGAGGAAAAAGGAGATAGGTATGGAGAGAAGAATTGGCGGGGAATGCGTTTTGTATGATCGGATTTGTACGGGGTGCTTGGAGTGCGATATGTGCGACCTTGATCCCA
>JAFTMQ010000053.1 GCA_017452305.1 Clostridia bacterium
CAAAAGGAGCAAAATGAAAGTAAAAAATAAAAATTTATTTATAACGGTTGCGCTCGCTCTTTTGTTTTTCGTATGCGCTGCGCTCGGTATATTTATCAGCAATGCGCACGCGCAGGAGAACGCTGCGTTAACGCTCATCGGCGGGGAGATTGAGGAAAACTATATTCTCAACGACGTTATCGAAATCCCTGCCGCAAAGCTTGCCTATGGCGGAGAAACGAAGGACGCGGAAATTTCCGTCATCAAGCCCGACGGCGAGCGTGTTAGAAGCGCAAAAGTAAAGCTTACGGAAGGCGGCGAATATAAGGCGGAATTTAAAGCTTTATTTAGCGGCAGAGCCAAGACGGTGGAAAAAGCGTTCACCGTACATATTCCGCTCTTTTCCAACACCTCTAAAAAGACCTCGTGGGAATACGGCGTTGACGATTCTGATTACCAAACGGGGAAAGAGGGGGTAAAGGTTCGTTTGGCAAAAGGGGATATTTTGACCTATAACGACATTATCGACTTAAAAAAGAGTAACGGTCAAATCATTGATTTCTTCTTGCTTCCCGAGGACGGCGTCGGCACGAAAGACGTCAAGAAATTGATGATTACTCTTACCGATTTATACGATCCAAGCATCGCGTTGACGATTATTATTCAATGCGCGAATGATCACGGGGACGGCACGAATTGGTGGTATGATTGGACGTACGTTTTGGCGGGCGGTCAAAACCAAACGCCAACTGGCGTAGAAGGGAAGGGTACGAATAACGAAAAAATTTGGGTTGGCGGCGATTGGGGCACCGTAGTTCCGTATTCTTTCTACGGCACCCGTTCTAATGGCGGTGGTGCGTCCGTCGTAGGCAAGGAAAGCTTGAATATAAGCTACAACGAAGAGGAAAATATCGTTTACGTTGGCGGCACGGAAATTATTAATTTGAGCGACCTTATGTATTTTGAAGATCCGTGGAACGGCTTTAAAACTGGTGAAGTCAAGATGTCTATTCAGGGTGACGGTTTTACGCTTGGTACTGCGAATCTCATTATTACGCGAATCGGCATAAACAACCTTAAAAATGAATATTTCATCGATAACACAGCCCCCGAAATCACCGTTGATTTTGATTCGTATGATGAAAACAACTTGCCGACGGCAGGTAAGGGCTTGCATTATCCCGTGTTCAGCGCAAAAGCAAGGGATAAAGTGTTTGGCGACGTTGACGTTAAAACGACGGTGTATTTCAACTATGAATCGCAGCAAAGATACCAAATTGATATCCAAGACGGGTGTTTTGCAACGGACGAAGTGGGCTATTATACCATCGAGTATTTGGCGTACGACGGATTTAAAAATGAAAGCAAAAAGCTTATAACGATTTATTGCGGCGTAAGTGCCCCCGAGGTTACGGTAGAAGCCGTTGGCGAATATACAACGAGTATTGGCACGGGCGCGCTTGTGTTTCCTGCGGAAATCGCTTACAGTGGCGGTACGGGCAGAATAACGACGTATGCGACAGCTACCACGCAAAGCGGTGAAGAATTTGTCATTGACGAAGGATTTAGACCGGAAGAAGAAGGCGTTTACAAAATCAAGCTCAACGCGGTAGATATGTTGGGTAAAACGGCAATCTTTGAATATGATTTGACGGTATCGATTAACAGTCAACCCGTATTCATAGACGAGCCTAATTTACCGAGATTTTTCCTTGTAGGCTATAATTACACTTTGCCGAGCATTCCCGCCTACGATTATTCGTCGGGGACGGAAAGAGAACAAATCCAAACGACGATTGCGATAAGAGATGGCAAAAACGGTGGCGAAGAAAGAACTTTGGACTCCAACGTAGCCGACTTTGTTGCGGATGTGGACGGCTTTGCAACCGTCATCTACAAGGCAACGGGCGCAAAGGGCAGCAGCACGGTTGAATATAAGGTAAAGGTCATTGACGCTTGGCGCGATATCGACAATTATACGATCGATATGAAAAAGTATTTCTATGGCGAAAATATTGAAATTACGGACAATTCGGAAAGTATAAAGATAAAAGCCACGGCGAATACCACTTATGCGTTTGTAAATCCCGTAATCGCCCATAGATTTGAAACGAAATTTGCTATCCTTGACGGCGGATTTAGCTGTTTGCAACTCGTATTTGAAGACAGTCAAGACGCAAGTATCGGTTTTTCGATTGAAATTGATAAATCTTCCGTTTCTTCGGAAAACGCACCTTTAAGGGTGAACGGTGTTGCACTGAAATATCGTCCTTGGGCGGGCTTTGACGACGGAAACGATTTCTATTTCGTTTACGACGAATCGTTGAAAACCCTTCAAGTCGACGCATTACTTAAGCATAAAATTTTAAATGCCGACGGAAGCGAATTTGAAGGCTTCCCTTCGGGGCTTGTTTACGTAAAGGTAAACGTACTCGGCTTTAAGAGCGGCTCGGAAATCGCGTGGAAGAACTACGGTGGGCAAGTCTTGTCGAATAGAGATTACGATATTATTGCACCGTCTATTCGACTGAGCACTGACTATGCCTCCAAGTACAGCATTAATACGGTGGCGGAAGTTTACCCTGCAATGGCGGCGGACGTTCTCTCGCCAGAGATTTATACAAAGATGACGGTGAAAGATCCAAGCGGGAACGTTGTTACCGACGTGGACGGGCTTAAATTGGAGGACGTTCCGTTTGATAGATCCTACTTCATCAATTTAGAAATGTACGGAAGCTATTCAGTAAAATACTCCGCAATGGATTGGGCGGAGCGCGAACAAGATTACTCCTTTGCCATTTTGGTTGTGGACGACCAAGCCCCCGAGATTACGTTGAAGAGCGGCGTTAAAGGGCAGATGAAGCAAGGGATAAATTGACGATACCCAAAGCATCGGCGAAGGATAACGTGGACGGCACTGTGGACGTATTCGTCTATTTGGTTACGCCTGGCGGAATTATCAACAACGTTAACTTGGGACAAAAGGTTACGTTGAATGAAAAGGGTGTTTACGAGCTTCGATATTTGGCGATTGACGCGTTC
>JAFTMQ010000006.1 GCA_017452305.1 Clostridia bacterium
TCATACACGACGTTGGAAATGAGTTCGCCCTGCGTAAGGACAGCCCTGCCCGTGCCGTTTTCGGGGATACCCTGCAATTCGAGGGTGATATCGCCCGCCGCCCAAGTGCCTACGTAGCTTTCGCTATCGTAATAGGTTTGCACCGCCGCGCCGTCCGTGATTTGCATAAAGCCGTCTTGATTAAAGCTTGCCGTATAGCTTACGCCGCCGTGCGTAAAGTAGAGCGTTTCGCCGTCCGCGGAAAGGGTGTATGCACCGCTTGCTTGATCGATGACGGTGGGGGTAGCGGAGTAGCCGAAATAGTTGCCCGTGCGTTCGTATTCCGTGTGCGTATAAGTCCAAGCGCCCTTGCCGTCAAAGTTGTACGTTTTGTTTACGTTTGCCGACTTCGTCCATTCGCCCTTGAAAAGGTCGAACTCGTCGGTGGGGATTTCCGCTATAATTGCTTTAAACGGCGCGTCCGCCGTGAAGTATACGTTGTCGTAAAGGTACAGTTTATTTTCAATAAACACGCCGCGGAAGTCGTAGTACATATAGCGGTCGAGGTCGAAATTCGCATCGTCCGTCTCATTCTCTATCACCACTTCGCCGTTGTAATATCTCGCCAAGCGCGCGCCCTCGATAAAGACGTTTTCGCCGTCGAAATAATAGTATGCGTCTTGATAGGTCAAGCCGTCGGAATAGCGCACAATGCCGTCGTCCTTAAACGCAATCGTGAGCGGCGTATCGTAGTTTTCCGTTGTGAAATAGTAGGTGTTTACGATAGGCTCGATATTTGCAAAGCCGACGTAAATGGTCGCGTCGCGCATAGGCGTGTAGCCGTTGGGTACGCGCTGGGTGCATTCTTTATCGAAGAAGTAACCGAACGCGCGGTAGCCGTCTTCCGTCGTATCAAACTCGTGATACTTAGGCACGATGCCGTTTTCGAGGAAGTAACCAAACGAGAGATAGGGGTCGCCCGTAATCGATTCAAAGTAGGTAATTTTGCTTTCGCTTACCTCTTTGATTGCAAAGGGGTTGCCGTATCTATCCACGTATTTAAAGGTAAACGCAAAGGCAAATTCGTTTGCCGTTACCGAGTAGTTGATAAGGGGAAGCTCGCCTGCAAGGAAGGTCCAATCGTGTGCGCCCCAACCGAGGGTGTTCGGAAGGATGTTGACGTCGGAAAGGTCAACGTTTACAAGACAGTTTTCGTCGCTTGCGATATATTTTTGCGCCGTTACGGACGCATAGCCCGCAGGGTCGCCAAAGCCGACGTGGGGGCTCGTAAAGGTGAAGTCCTCGCCTGCCGCCGCGCTCGCGCCCGTTTCGCCGTTGAAGAAGCAATCGTGCGCAATCGTGTCGTTTTCCGCATACCCGACAAGTCCGCCCGCGCTTGCCACCTTGTATTCGTCCGGCCAGTCTTCATCGCCAAGCGCCAAATTGCAGGAAGCGTAAATCATACCCGAGGCGTAGCAGTTGCTCACCGCCGAATATCTGCCCATTGCGCCGACAATGCCGCCGCTGCGCATCGCGCCCGATACGTCGCCAAGCGCGTAGGAGTTATGCACGGTCGAAACGGAAATAGAGGGGTAGTTGGTCGTCATATACCCGACGATACCGCCCGCGCCAAGCACCTTGCCCTCAAAGGCACGGATATTCACGTCCGTATAGGAATAGGCGATTTCCGAGGGGAAATGATAATCAAAATCGGGGGAGTAGAAGGCTTGTTGATACCCGATAAGTCCGCCTACGTACGAAAAATAATATTCGTTTGCGGTGAGGTTGATATTGCCGTTTACCGCACTGCATTGATATAAGGTCGCGCCCACGCCATAACCAATCAAGCTGCCGCAAGTAATCGTTTTGCTGTCGCCCATATGCTCGTCGGTGAGGCTCGCCTCAATCGTGAAGTCTTTAAGGTTAATGCCGTAGACCCGACCGCTGCTCGAAACGGAAAGGTCGGCATACACCGTACCGAACAAGCCGACGTAGTTGGCGGTTTGCGATTTGATTTTAAAGTTGGAAATGGAGTAATTATAAACCTCGTTAGTTTCACTACTGTAATTGCAAACGAAGCAACCGCTAAAATATGCGTTTTCCGTAGAGGAATCGCCGATGACCTTTAATTCCTCGCCCTTACAATCAATGTCGTTGGCAAGAATATACGCGCCCTGCACGTAGCTTTGCACTCCGCTGTTTACCTTATCGGCAATATAAATAAGGTCGATAGGTTTGGATACGACAAAGGGGGAATCCATCGTGCCAAGCCCCGTGGAATCAATGGAAGAAACGTCCTTTTTCACGTTTTCTACGCGGATTGTCGTATCTTCGGTGATCAACACGCGGTAATTGCCCTCGCCGTCGTGCGCGATGGGGATATCGTTGACGTAAACGACGGGCGCGCTATCCAAATAAAAACCGCCGAGGTCGATGGAAAAATCGACGTATTCGCCGTTTTTAACGTCTGCGCCGCTTTCCGTTTGCGTAACGTACGTAAAGCCCTCGCCGCCTACAAGGGTAACCGTACTCTCGCCCGTGTACACAATATCCGAAGAGCCGTTATCCGAGCTACCGCCCGTGTTGTCCGCGTTGTTTTCCCCACAGTCGACCGCCGCAAAAGCGAACGCGCAAGAGAGGGAAAGTAAAAATGCAATTAAGTATTTTTTCATAATAACTCCAATTTTAGGGGTTAGATTTTTGTATATTTTCGGGGGATAGCCTCTGTCTTTTTTCTTTACGGATTTTTAAAACAAATCCCCATAATAACCATACGTAATCATTATACTATAAATTGCGAAAAATGACAAGAAAAAACGTAAGAAAAATATAATTTTTCTCTTTTCATGGGTTAAGTGCGCCGATTTTAGAAAATTTGAGGGTTTTACTTGACAAAAAGGGGCTTGTGGATTATAATGAAGATAATGCAGTATTATGCCTTTTCGGCATAAAAGGAGGGATTGCTTTATGGCGACGAAAACGAAAGCGCACCGCGCGAGCTTCATTTACGGGCTTATATTCGGGCTTTACACCGTTTTTGTGGGCGCTTTGTTGGTTTGGCAGGTTTGGGCTATCTATCACAGCGCGGAAAGCAAGCCCTTTTCCGTTGCGAGCATTTCCACGCATTTTGGACAAATTCAATGGTTTATTTGGGGTTGGTTTGCGGCGCTTATCGCCAACGTGGTTTTGGGCGTAATCTTCCCCGAAAGCGAGGATAAAAAACGCTACGTCGATTATACGGCGCAGTTGAAAAAGATGCGCGCGCGTTTGTCCGAGGAGGGGAAAACGGCTTTATCGCGTAACGTGTATTCCGTTATTCGCAACCTGCTTTGGGGCGTTTGCGGCGGCGTGCTTGTCGCGGGGATTATTTTATGCGCATATTATTTTAGCGGCGCGTACGTTCCGCAGTCCAATTCTGCGTTTTTGACGGAAAGCAACGGCGTTGCAGAGCGGCTTTTGCGTATCTCGCTTATCGTTGCTATTGTGGCGGTTATCCTTGCCGTAGTCGTGATGCTTAACGAGAAAGTTTTTGCCAAGAAAGAGCTTTCGCTCGTCAAAAAGGCGGTGGCGGCAGAGGCAAAAGCCAAGCAAAACTTGGGAAACAGCGTACGGAAAACGAACAAAGAGGACGCCGCTACGCAAAAGAAAAAAGAGCTTACCGTGTGGATTGCGCGCGGCGTTTTGGCGTGCGCGGCGGTGGCGTTGATTATCGTAGGTATTTGCAACGGCGGCATGATGGACGTGTTGCAAAAGGCAATCAATATTTGTACGCAATGTATAGGTTTGGGGTAAGGTTGGTAAACGTATGAAGAAATTTTTTGCAAAACTCAAACAATGGTTTATCGACCATAAGCCGTCCAAACGCCGCATTATCCAAATTTATACGGCGCTCTAATATAACGCGAATATCAAGGGCTTTGTCAACGGACAAATTTACAAAGGGCCGACCAAAAACCTTTGCGCGCCTGGACTTAATTGCTATTCCTGCCCCGGTGCGGTGGCGGCTTGCCCGCTCGGCTCGTTGCAAAACGCGCTTTCCGCGTCGGACACCCGTTTGCCTGCGTACATATTCGGCATTATCATTTTGTTTGGGCTGTTGCTTGGGCGCACCATTTGCGGCTTTTTGTGCCCCGTTGGGCTGGGACAGGAGCTTTTGCATAAAATTAAAACGCCCAAATTGAAAAAGAGCAAAGCCACGCGCGTACTCTCTTATTTGAAATACGTGATTTTGGTGGTGTTGGTCGTAATTGTGCCCATCGTGTTTGCCGTCCCCGGCTTTTGCGAATATATCTGCCCTGCAGGTACGTTTGAAGGGGGCGTAGGCTTGCTGTCCAATATCAAAAACGAGGCGTTGCTCGCCATTTTAGGCCCGCTGTTTAGTTGGAAATTTAGCCTGCTTGTCCTCATAAGCGTGGCAAGCGTGTTCATTTACCGCGTATTTTGTCGGTTTTTATGTCCGCTCGGCGCGATTTACGGGTTCTTCTCGAAGCTTGCCCTGCTCGGTGTTAAGCTCGATAAAACCAAGTGTACGGACTGTGGACTTTGCATAAGCGCCTGCAAAATGGATATTAAAAAGGTGGGCGACCACGAGTGTATTCACTGCGGCGAATGTATTTCCGTTTGCCCCACCAAAGCCATTTCTTGGAAGGGGAGCAAGCTGTTTATCAAGGCGAATGAAACGGACGCACCGACGGCAATCGACGGTAAGCCCTTGACGGCTTTATTGCAAAAACAAGCACCCATGTCCGCAACGAAACCCGAAAACGAGGACGTTTCCGCGAATACGGAGCAGAATACGGAGGGGCGCGATGCATAAGAAAA
>JAFTMQ010000054.1 GCA_017452305.1 Clostridia bacterium
AAACGGGTTATAAGCTTTCTGACATCGGCCCCGCATACAAGGGTGGCGATGTGGTTATCCCCTCTACTTATAGAGGACTTCCCGTTGTTGAAATCGAGATGTATGCCTTTGGCGGTTGTGCAGATAACCTTACTTCTGTAATAATCCCCGACAGCATTCAAGAAATCGGATTTAAAGCCTTTGCGAAACAGGATAATCTTGAAACTGTTATTATTAACGGTGCTACCATAATAGACGTGCAAGCCTTCTATTTGTGTCCCAAGCTTAAAACCGTTGTTATCGCTGAAGGAACGGAACAAATTTACGCAGGTGCATTTTCCATGTGTTTCTCTTTGGAGTCGGTAACTATCCCAAACACCGTTAAGAGAATTTTGGGTGAAGTGTTTGCAAACTGCGATAATCTTAAAACTATAACAATCCCTGCTTCCGTTGAAGAAATTGGCTGGGCTTGTTTTTTGGGTAGCGGATTTACAGACATTTACTTCGAGATGGCCGCACCCAGTGAAGCTTGGGATGAGGAATGGGATTACGGTCTGTACATAGACGAGGAAATAGGTAAGGAAACGAATGTAAATCTTCATTGGGGTGAATCAAAAGAATGAATCGAAAAACATCTTGATTTTTTGCGCGCGTGTGTGCTATAATCAAAAAAAGAGTTCCCATGAAGGGGGATTTGTGAACAAGAAAAACACTTTCGGTGCTTTTTGCCTCGGCGGCTTGGCATTTATCGGCGCGGCGTTTTCGATTAGAAAAAAGAAGGAGACTTGATATGCATAAAGGAATAAAAATTTGCGCGTGCATAGGTGCGACACTGTTCGCTATGCCTTTTGTGGGCGGTTGTGGGGAAGAAAAGAGCGGTATCAAAGCGCTTTCCCCTCAAGATGGAAAAATCGTCGTGCTCACCAACGATGAGGTGACGGAGTTCACTTCGGGCTATATGCTCGGCAACTCGGAAAACTACTGCGATAAAAACAAGGGCGACCACTATTTTATGGAAGATTTAGTGTTGTCTTGGTCGGCGGAGGGACAACCCGTAGGCTACGAGGTTAAGCTTTCGCTTAACAAGGACTTGTCCGACGCACAAGTTTTCAACACGAGTAAAACGATACTTACGCTGCCTGATTTGTTCGTTGCGAGCACCTATTATTGGCAGGTGACGGCGGATTACGGCGAGAAAAAGGACACGTCCAAAGTCTTTTCGTTCAAAACGGCAAACACGCCGAGAACCATTCGTATCGACGGTGTTTCCAACACGCGCGACATTGGCGGTTATATGACGGAAAGCGGAAAGAGAGTGCGCCAAGGCATGGCGTTTAGAGCCGCTTACTTGGACGAGATTACTTCGATAGGAATTGAAGACGCGGTAGGCAGGTACGCGATCAAGACGGATTTGGATCTTCGTAATGCAGGCGAAGGAACAAGCGGAAAAGGCTCGCCTCTCGGTGCGGATATTTTGTATTATAATTATTCCTGCCCTTATTATAGGGGCAAGACGAGTGAGGGTATCGATAATCCCGACAACCACGAAAACTTGGCAAACGCGCTTCGCGTATTCGCAAATGAAAGCAACTATCCCGTGCTTTTTCATTGTTCGGTGGGGCGAGACAGAACGGGTATGATTTCTATGCTTCTTTTGGGCTTGCTGGGCGTGGGCTATGAAGATATTTGTATGGATTACGAGCTGTCCTTCTTCTCTTATCGCGGTTGTATGGACGGGGCAAATCCTGTAAATATGGCGAGCGACGCATTTTTGGGTACGTATTTGTACGTGGCGAGATATTTAGACGGGGATAAGAGCTTTGCGGAAAACTGCGAGGCATATCTTTTGGACGTTGGCTTGACGCAAGCGGAAATTGATGAAATTCGCCGCATTATGTTGTCGGCATAAAAACGCATAATAAAAAGACCGCGGCGGAATTTTCCGTCGCGGTTTTTGTTTGTTAAAGCTGTTTATTTTTTCTTGAATATATCGAAAACACGGAAAATGGAAAAGCCTTTCTTGTCGTCCTTGGTATGGTTGTTTTCCGTGTTGGACGGAGCGGGTGAAACTGTTTCTGTTGCAAGCGCTTTTGGCGCAGGCACGATTTCGTTCGGCGTAAAGGTAGGCTCGCTCGGCGCGGATACGGTTTCTGTTTGGGGTTCCGTCTTTTTTTGTACTGCTTCCGTAGGCTTGTCGGGTTGTTCGCATTCGGGGGTGAGCGTTGGCTGTTCTTCCTCGTTTACCCGCTTTTCCTCAACGTGGGGCTTGGGTAATTCCGCAGGCTTTTTCGCTTTTTCGGCGTTCACCAAAAACGCTTCTTCTATAAACCTCGCATAGCTCGTGACAACGTGGATAATAATATCGAGCGTCACTTGGAAAATCCAACCGAAAAGGGATAAGGCGGTGAGCAGGAGGGAAAGCAGATTGATGTGTGCAATCGACAGCCACAAACCGTAAATAGATATGGCGAGCGTTAAAAATTTTACAAAGCGCACACACGTTTTATAGATAAGCTTTATCGTCTTTTTAAGCTCCCTATTTTCCCGTGATTGGAAAAGGACGATGACGTGGAAAATATAGTGCGCCCCCGAAAGAGAGAGGGTAATGATATTCGCCCAAAGAAAGCCCATGCTTACCGCGAGTGAATAAATGAGAAAGGCGATAGGGAATAAGGGAATGATAATGTCAAAGACAAGCTTTACCCGCCCAAAAAACTTTTTAATTTTTTGAAACGTCGAAAAAGAATTCTTTGCCATCATCTACCCTCCTTGTATTATTTATCGTTACGTTTTTCCCCGTTTTCCTTGGGCGGTTTACCGAAATAAGAGTAAAATCCGCATACCAGGTTCGCGTTGAACAGTTTTTTCTTCTTGTCTGCGCTCTTGCCGAAGTATCTTTCAAAATCGGGCAATGAGGTCAAAATATAGGCATTCCAATCGGGTAAAGCGCGGAAAGTTTTTCCAAACGCTTGCATAAGCGCCCGCACCTCTTTTTCCTCACTTAACCGCTCGCCGTAAGGGGGATTGGAAAGGAGCACGCCGTATTTTTGCGCGCAAGTAAAACGAGTGGCGTCGGCGACGGAAAAACGAATATGTCCGTCCACGCCTGCACGCTTTGCGTGGTATTTGGCAATCGAAATGGCGTCGGGATTGATATCGGAAGCGAAAATCACGGGCTTTGCCGCGCGGTTTTCCTTGTCTTTTGCCTCTTGCTTGGCAAGCTCTAAAATCCCGTTCGGCGCGCACGCCCAAGCGGTAAAATCAAAGCCGCGGTGCATACCCGGCGCAAGATTTAAGGCTTTCATTGCCGCCTCGATAGGCAGCGTGCCGCTCCCGCAAAAAACGTCCGCAAACGGCTTTTCGATATCCCGTTCGGGGTTGTAAAAGGTACTGTCGATAAGCCCCGCCGCAAGCGTTTCTTTTAAAGGCGCGCTGTACGCAAGCGAACGATAGCCCCGCTTGTGCAAGCCCTCGCCCGAGGTGTCAAGGGTTATCGTAACCTCATCCTTATACACCGACACGCCCACGACGGCGCGCGGGCCCGTTTCGGGGAAGGTGGCGCGGCGCAAATGGAGCTTGTCGGCAAGACGGCGAATAATCGCTTTTTTGGCGACTCCGCCCGATACCTTGATGGCCGCAAGCGTGCTTTGCACGCTCTTTCCGTCCATTAAAATTTTATAATCGACACACAGCCAATTTTCCCAAGGAATGGCGTAAATTCCCTCGTACAGCTCGTCAAAGGTGACGGCGTGGAAGCGGGAAAGGACGATAAGCACGCGCTCGCCGCTCCGCAAAAAGACGTTGAGCCGCGCAATATCTTGCCAATCCCCCTCGATTTCGATGCGCCCATTGTCGGCGGGCGCTTTTTCGTAACCGAGCGAAAAAAGCTGTCGCTTTGTAATTTGTTCCAAGCCCGACGCAACGGGGATAAGCAGTTTCATACCTTATATTATAAAGGAAGAGGGGGAATTTGTCAAGCCTTGCAGAAAGATTGACAACGAGGAATTTTGGGAGTATAATAGAGGTATGGAAAACAAGGTGAAGCGCAATTACGACCTCGTAATGCAAGAACAAATGAAAAACGTCGAAAAAGGAACGCCGCTGCTTTTGCATAGCTGCTGTGCGCCCTGCTCGTCCGCGTGCTTGGAGCGGTTAAAGGACACCTTTAAAATCACGGTTTTGTACTATAACCCGAATATTGACGAGGACGCGGAATACGAAAAACGCAAAGCCGAGCAAATCCGTTTTTTAAAGGAAACGGGTTGGGCGGATTTTTTGGATTGCGACCACGACGCGGGGGCGTTTGCCGAAATGGCAAAGGGGCTTGAACACGAGCCCGAGCGCGGGGCAAGGTGTTACCGCTGTTATGCCCTGCGCCTTTCCAAAACTGCCGAAATCGCCAAGGCAAACGGCTTTTTATGGTTTGGCACAACGTTGACCTTATCCCCGCATAAAAACCACGAATGGTTGAATGAAATTGGCGAAAAGGAAGGGGGCAGGTACGCGTTGAACTATCTTTTTAGCGATTTTAAAAAGCAGGGCGGGTATTACCGTTCCATTGATTTATCTAAGGAATACGGCTTATATCGGCAGGATTTTTGCGGTTGTAAGTATTCGCGTAAAATCCCGCCTAAAAATATAGAATAAGCACAAAAAACAGCCCCGAAAGCGACCTCGCTTTCGGGGCTTTGCTATGCCTTGTAAAAAAATTTTTTAACTTTTTTTAAATTTTAGTGAGAAAAATGCCCTTCTCAACCGTTATATATATGTAAAGCAAAAACTTTTTTTGTATACATTGACAATTAGGGGGGTAAATGTTATACTGTCCCCAAGGAATAAACACTTTTAAGGAGACACTATTATGAAAAAACTTCAACGTTTTTCTATTTTTATCTTGATAGGTATATTGTTTTTTAGCCTATTTTTCCCTGCTTGCAGTAAAGATATTCAAAACGGAAGCGAGGGCGAGGGAAAGCTCTACGCCTTGGCGCAAGCCTATGAGGAAAGAAAAATCACGCGCGAGCATTTATTAAATATCGCCTATTACCAAGGCTCAGCCGAAGATAATCAAGACGAACTCAACGAAAATTTCACCCCCTTACCCAAAGGTGAATTGACGGAAAACGTATCTTTACAAATCCGCACTGCGCTTGCGGATATGTATTATAAAAAATATGGGTTTACCGATACCGCCGAGGATTTTATTGTAACAAACTTTTACGGCCATTATGATAATATGATTGCTTTCTATTATAAGCATTTAAATTCATTAGAGGGCGCCGTGGCAGAGAATTATAAGGAAACTATTGATGACGTTACTTTTATCAAACCCGTATACATTTTTTTAAGCAGTGAGAAAGAGGAAACGCCGTCCCTTAATTACACGAGAGTAATTCTGCCCGGACCGGAAGATTTAGATGAGACGCTCGCTTATCGTATTGACAGTGTTGAGGAATTGCAAATCATTTTTAAAGAGCCCGATTTTCAGTTTAACCCAGAGTTATTGAATGCATACGACGAGAAATTTTTTCAAACGCACGCGATAATTTATTATGCGACGTGGGTCAGCGGATTATGTGTTACGAGAACGTTTAGCGGTCTTTTCGTGGAAGATAATTGTTTAGTTGTCCGTTTGGATAACTACGTTGAAGGGGATGGGATAGATGGTGCTGTATATGGCGTTGTGTATGCGTTCGCGTTGGAAAAAACACAAATTGCCGATTGCGAAACAATTACGTTGCAAGAGTGGGGAACCAAACGTAGGGCTACTCCCTTAAAATAACCTAAAAACACGTTTCAAAGTGATATGCACCCCCAAAAGGTAGACAAACTTTTGGGGGTGCAATTCGGTTGCTTTCCGTGCGTTGTGGCGTTGAATTTTGCTTAAATTCTTTCGATTTTTACGTTTCCGCAAAGCACGTCCGAGTAGGAATAGGCGGTTTTGCCCAAATAATCCTTATCGTCGGGTTGGACGGTGAAGAGGGCGGGATAAATCCCCGACAGCACGCCCGAAAAGCTCACGCTTTTATTTCTGCCCAAATTTACACGCACCGCCACCCGTTGCGCCGCGCAATTTTTTACCATTTGTTTGACGTCTTTGATATTCTTCGTCGGCTTAATCATATCCATAGTATAGCCCAAAAAAAGGAAAATTATCCCGTGCGAGTTCTAAAAAAATTCCCTTCTTCATAGGATAGATAGACGAGAATTTCGGCAAGAAAGGAGGATTTTTATGGCGATTCAAGCGGATTTTGAGACCTATCGCTACGTGGGTGAGGCATGTCGGTTGCGCGGTCAATCTATCGTGGAGTGCCGCCTGCCCGGCAGTGAAATTAGCAGTATTTTGGCGGTGCAGGCAACGGCAATTCCGTCCGATTGCACGTGCGTGGACGGCGAGGTGCGCTACGGCGGCAAGGTCGTGATAGGCATTGTATATGAGGACGGGGATAAAAAGATATGCCGTGCGGAGCGCGGCGCGGAGTTTTTCCACAAAACCGAGGGCGGTGCGGTGACGCCCGCTTGCTTTGCTAAGGCGGCGTTTTCCACGGAAAATATCTCGTGGCGGCGCGAGGGCTCGGGGTTGGATATTTCCGTCATTGTAGATGCGGAGCTGTCCGTGTACGGCGGCAAGCAAATGGAGTATTTGACGGGCGGAGAGGGGCTTTTTACCCAAACGCAAACGCAGACGGTACGCAAGACGGTGTGCGTTTCGGGCGAGACGGAAGGTGAGGACGAATTTGACGCCGATTACGTGGGCGACGTGCTAATGCATAGCGAAAAGGCGGTGGCAAACCGCGTGAGCGCCGAGGACGGACAAATTACCATTGAGGGCGAAATCGCCTTACATATTTGCGTATTAAAGCCGGACGACGGCGTTTGCTCTTACGAGCGGTTATTGCCCTTCCGTATGCAAATCCCCTGCGACGAGGCGTACGGCGAGGTGAGTGTGGGCGCGAGAATGGGCATAAAGGCGGCGCACCTTAGTGCGTCGGTGGACGAAGAGAAGGGCAAGAGTAAAATGGTGCTTATCTACGCCCTTTCCGCCGACTGCTTTTTGTATATTCAAGAGAAGTTTGGCGTGGCGTGCGACGCGTTTTGTTGCGAGCAGGAAGTTCTGCTTAAAACGCAAAACGACGGGGGCAGGTATTTGACGAACACAATAAAATGCACCGAACGCGTAGGCGGAACCGCCGCGCTTTCCCCCTTGGTTGAGGGCGCTTTGCAGGCGGCGTTGATGCCGCGTGCGGAAATTGCGTGCCGAAAGGCGGAAAACGGCTTTGAGGCAGAGGGTGTTGTGTTTGCCGAGGTGCTTTTTAAGGGTGCGGACGGCAGTCACCGCAGCGCTACGCTATCCTTGCCCTTTGCCTTTCCGTTAAATATCGAGGGCGAGTATGCGGAAGCGGACGTTTTGGTTTGCGGCTTGAATATCCGTCGCAAGCCGAGCGGTGAAACGGAAGCGGAAGCCACTTTAAAGGTGGTTGTCCGCACCTATCAAGACGGAGAATGGGCGTATATTTCCGAGGTGACGGACGGGGAATGCTACGCCGAGGAAAAGGGTGCGTTTTCCGTGTATATTCCCAAGGCGGGGGAAGAGTTGTGGTCGCTTGCCAAGCGCTTGCACCGCTCGCCCGAAAGTATTCAAGAGGGCAATCCGAATTTGCAATTCCCCTTGAAGGGGAACGAACGGATATTCGTTTACCGTCAAATCAAGTAAATTTTACAAAAATTGCACGCAAAATCGTGTAAAAGCATTGTATTTTTGGCGAAAGTATGCTACAATAAGCAAAGAGCAATCCGTGCGGCGGGGTGTTTCCCCGTCGCATTTTTCGGGTGAAAAGATGAAAACGGTAAAAATAAAATCGTACGCAAAAATCAATTTGACCTTAGAAATCGTTGGCGTGGAGGGGGAGTATCATATGCTCGACTCCTTGGTGGCGAGTGTGGATTTGTTCGATTTGTTGGTGATAAAAGCGCGGAAAGGCAAGCTTTCAACGGTGAAAATGCACGGCTTGGGCAGTGAAAGTATACCGCCCGAACACAACAACGCTTTAAAAGCGGCGGAAGCGTTTTCCGCTACCTTTGGTACGGACGGCGTAGATATTACCGTCTATAAAAATATCCCTATCGGCGCGGGACTTGGCGGCTCGTCCGCGGACGTTGTTGGCGTGATCAACGGCATGGCGCAGCTTTACGGTATCGAGGACAGAGCGGCGCTTAAAGCGCTTGCGGATACCCTCGGCAGCGATACGGGGTATATGCTTGACGGCGGCTTTGCGAGGATGCAAGGCAGAGGGGAAAAGGTAACCCCGCTCGACGTCGGCGCGAAGCTGCATTTCTTGCTGTTATGCCCCAAATCGCCCGTTTCGGCGGGTGGGTGCTATCGCGTGTACGACAGCCTGCCGAAAAGCTTGGAAGAAAGGGAAAAATATACCGAATGCTGTATCGCGGCTTTGGGCGAAAATCGCATAAACGAGGTGGGCAGGTATTTGATGAACGATTTATTCTTGCCTGCGACGACCTTGAATGCCGACGTGCAAAAGGCATACGAGGAGGCCCTTTCGTTTTCCCCCTTGGGCGCGGTGATGACGGGCTCGGGAAGCGGTGTTTTGGCGCTGTTTGACTGCAAGGAGCTTTGCGAGTGGGCAAAGAGCCGCTACAAGGGCAAATGCAACGCGTTTGTGGTGAGCACAATCACGCCCGACTACGCGGTGAAGAAAAAGAAAAAAGCGGGGGCGTTTTTCCGCAATCCGTTCGTATTGACGGACGAGGAGCAAGCCGCCGAGGAATAAAATCCATTGAAAATACGGAGAAAAATATGGAAGAAAGAATTATCGACGACGAATACGGCAGAGGTATTCGTTTAAAAAAGACGGCGGACGGGTTTGTGGACGTAACGGACGAGCTTGCGGCAAACACGGACGGCGAGGAAGAACAAACGGCGGACGAAGTCTCCTTTGAATTTCCCGTTTTCGACGATGAAGAGGACGAGGATTTGGCGACGCTCACCCCCCAAGAAGCGATAGAATACCGCAAAAAGAAGGAAGAAGCGGCGGCGAAACGCAAAGCTGATTATCAAAAGGCGTGTGCAGAAGGGGACGCTGTGTTGGAAAGCGGCGAATTTGCCAAGGCGGAGCAAAAATTCGAGCAAGCGTTACAGCTCGACGAGGTGGCTACGCACGCGTCGGTTGGTTATTGGCGGGCGAAAACGGAAAACTTCGCAAAGCCCGACGTGTTGGCGGATGAATACGCGGACGAGGACGAGGGCTTGGAGAGTATGGAATACGACCTCGGCGTGGACGCTGTCGATGAAATTCGTGCGACCTATAAAGGGGCGTTCCAAACCCGACTTGATGAAATCCGCGCGGAAGAAAAGCCGCTTGCGGCAGTGGTGGAAGAAAAGCAAGAAAAGCGCCGCGCGGTGCTTTCCGCCCGTCTTCGCAAGAGCATTATTTTGTTCGCGGTGGTGTTTATACCTACTGTTGTAGGTATCGTATTGACGGCGGTGTTCGGTGCAAAAATTCCGACGACGCGCGAAAATACCTACATTTTGCCGACCATTATCGTGGGCGCAATCTCTCTTTTGCTCTTTTTCGCGTCGGTATTTTTCGGCAATAAAATGGGCAACGCTATCCGCATTTTTAGCAAAAACGAACGGGTTTCTTCGAGCGTAGAAGGCAAGCGCCTCGTCGCGATTCGCGCTTATGCCGAGCTGTACAAACAGCTCCTCGCTCCCATTCCCGCCCGTGAAAAGCCCGTAGAGGACGAGGGGGATAAGCAAACGGAAAACGCCGTCCAAGCCGCCGCGCAGGAAAGCGAACAAGCCGACGAAGCGCAAGCGGAGCAATCGGCGGAATAAAGAAAAAACGCATATTTTCGAGGGGTTTTCAAGACGGAAACCTCTCTTTTTTTCGGCTTTTTTAGGCAAAAAAATCCTTTTATGCGTTATTTAGAATTAAAATCCTTGATTTTAATCTCTAAAAGTGATATAATTAAACGGATATGAAAAAGATTTTAAGCTACTTCAAACCGTATAAATGGCAGAGTTTGATGGGGCCTTTGCTCAAATTGGCAGAGGCGACCTTTGAATTGCTTGTGCCGTTCGTTGTCGCGGCAATCGTGGACAACGGTTTCGGTGCGGAAATAAACGGCGCTTATCCCAACGCCGACAAATCGTATATCGTTTGGGCGTGCGTCATTTTGGGTGCGTTCGGCTTGTTTGGTTTCTTGTTCGCCGTGGCGGCGCAATTTTTTTCCGCGCGCACGGCTACGGGCGTATGTGCGCTCGTGCGGAAGGACTTGTTCAAAAAGGTGCAGTCCCTTTCCTATCGCGACGTGGATAAGCTTGGCGAGGCGACCATTCTCACCCGCATGACGGGGGACGTAGATAAACTGCAAACGGGCATCAACCTTTTCTTGCGCCTGTTTTTGCGTTCGCCGTTTATCGTGTTCGGCGCGATGATTTGCGCGTTGATTATCGACTTAAAATCCTTTGGAATTTTCGCCGTGGCGATCGTTGCGCTTGCCATCGTCGTGTATGCGGTGATGTTGATTTGTATGCCCCTTTCCAAAAAGACGCAGGGCAAGCTCGACAAAGTGCTGTTATCCACGCGCGAAAATTTGGCGGGTGCAAGGGTGCTCCGCGCCTTTTGCAAAGAGGATGACGAGCGCGCACAATTCGACGCCCGCAACGAGGAGCTTAACAAAGGCAGAAAGCGTGAGGCCGCGATAGCCGCTATCACCAACCCCTTGACCTTCGTGCTTATCAACGCCGCGATTATTTGGCTGTTGTACAACGGCGCGATTAGCGTAGATGCGGGCAACCTTACGCAAGGGCAGGTGATTGCCCTCTACAACCTTATGGGGCAAATCCTTATCGAGCTTATCAAGCTCGCCAACCTCATTGTGACGGTGGCAAAGGCGGCGGCTTCGGGCAGCCGTGTAGAGGCGGTGTTGCAAATGCAGTCCTCTCTCAAAATTTTACCCGACGAAGCGGAAAGCACGCAAACCGAACAAACGGAGAAAGAACCCTTTATCGTATTCGACGGCGTTTCCGCGCGTTATACGGACGGCGGGGAAAACGCTTTGGAAGATATTTCCTTTACAGCCGAACGCGGACAGACCATCGGCGTTATCGGCGGTACTGGCTCGGGCAAGACGACGCTTGTCAACCTTTTACCCCATTTCTACGACGTAAACGGGGGGCAGGTGCGCGTTGACGGCAAAAACGTACAGTGCGCAAGTTTGCAAGCTTACCTGCGTAACCGTATCGGCGTCGTTCCGCAAAAAGCCAAGTTATTCAAAGGAACAATCCGTTCTAACCTGCTTTGGGGCAAGGAAAACGCGACGGACGAGGAGCTTTGGCAGGCGTTGAAGCTTGCGCAAGCGGAAGAGGTCGTGCGCGGCAAGGGCGGCTTGGACGCGCCCGTCGAGCAGGGCGGCAAAAACTTCTCGGGCGGGCAAAAACAGCGCTTGACGATTGCACGCGCGCTCGTTCGTCAACCCGACGTGCTCATTTTGGACGATTCGTCCTCGGCGCTCGATTACGCGACGGACGCGGAATTGCGCAAGGCGGTCCGCACGTTGGATACGACGACCTTTATCGTTTCCCAACGCACTTCGTCGGTGCGCGACGCGGATAAAATTATCGTTTTGGACGATGGTAAGGCGGTGGGCATCGGCACGCACGACGAGCTAATGGAAAGCTGTGCCGTTTACCGTGAAATTTATTTCTCGCAATACAAGGACGGGGAAGAAGGGGGTGCGGCATGAAAAACGCAAAGTCTTCCGTAAAAAACCGTCCGCAAAAGACGCAGAAAAAGAGTACCTTAAAGCGCATTTTACATTACGTCGGCAGATATCCGTTCGCCTTGACGGGCTGTTTCTTGTTCGCGATCCTTTCGGTGGCGGCAAACCTGCTTGTGCCCGTTTTCTTGGGCGACGCAATCGACTGCATTGTGGATAAGGGCAGAGTGGAGTGGGAAACCCTTTCCCGTCTCTTTATCAACGTCGGGGTGGCGGTGGCAGTTTCCGCGTTGGCGCAATTTTTGCTTTCCCTTTGCAATAACCGCATTTCTTGCAACGTAGTACGCGATATGCGCAGGGACGCTTTCCATAAGCTTGGCAATTTGCCCTTGCAGTATATCGACACCCATTCGCACGGGGATACGGTTAGCCGCGTAGTGGCGGACGCCGATCAATTCGCCGACGGCTTATTGATGGGCTTCACGCAATTATTTACGGGCGTAATGACCATTTTGGGCACGCTTGTGTTCATGCTATTGACAAATTGGAAAATAGGGCTCGTCGTTGTGGGAATGACCCCCCTTTCCTTGCTCGTGGCGCGGTTTGTGGCGACTCATTCGCATAAATTCTTCAAGGAACAGACTGCCACGCGCGGCGAACAGACCGCGTTTGCGGAAGAGGCGATCGGCGGGTTAAAAACGACGATTGCGTTCGCGCACGAGGACGAGAACGAGGAAAAATACAACGAAATCAACGGGCGGTTGGAAAAAGCGTCCCTCAAAGCTATTTTTTATTCCTCACTCACCAACCCGTCCACGCGCGTGATTAACAACGTTATCTACGCGCTCGTTGCGCTTATCGGCGCGTTTGCCGTCGTTGGCAGCGGCACGTTTACCGTCGGCAGCTTGACGAAATTCCTTTCCTACACCAACCAATACACCAAGCCCTTCAATGAGGTTTCGGGCGTTATCACCGAGCTGAAAAGCGCGTTTGCTTGCGCCGACCGCATTTTTGAGCTTATCGACCAAATCGAAGAGGTTTCGGACAAGGACAACAAGGCACTTGACGGCGTAGAGGGGAACGTAGCCCTCACCGACGTGGATTTCTCTTACGACAAGCAAAAGCCCTTGCTTAAAGATTTGAATTTGCAAGTCCGTCCCGGTCAACGTATCGCGATTGTCGGCAGAACAGGCAGCGGCAAAACGACGCTTATCAACCTCTTAATGCGCTTTTACGACGTAGACGGCGGCGCGGTAACAGTAGAGGGCGAGGACGTCCGCCATATAACGCGCAGGTCCTTGCGGCAAAACTACGGCATGGTCTTGCAGGAAACGTGGTTGAAAAACGGCACCGTCTGCGAGAATTTGAAAATGGGCAAGCCCGACGCGACGGACGAGGAAATGATAGAGGCGGCGAAAGCGGCGCACGCCCACAGCTTTATCAAGCGCATGGAAAAGGGGTACGATACCCTGCTTTCGGACGGCGGCGCGCTTTCCGAGGGACAAAAACAGCTCCTTTGCATTACGCGTATAATGCTTGCAAAACCGCCTATGCTTATATTGGACGAGGCAACCTCGTCTATCGATACGAGAACGGAATTAAAAATTAGCGACGCGTTCAACAAATTGATGGAAGGCAGAACCTCTTTCGTCGTCGCGCACAGACTTTCCACCATTATCCATTCCGACTGTATTTTGGTCATGAAGGATGGGCGCGTGGTAGAGCAAGGCGCGCATACCGAGCTTTTGGCGCAAAACGGCGAATACGCGGCGTTGTATAACGGACAGTTCGCGTGATAATTGCAAAGGATACGTTAGACATTTCAAAACAAAGGATACGATATGGAAAATCTCATAAAAGAGAAAAAACCGAATAAAAAGAGCAAGTTTTACCGCAACTTTATCGAGTTGATTATCGTTGGGGGTATTACGGGTATTGCCGCGGGGACGGTCGTTACCTTTTTCAACATTTTGGTGCACGAGGGGGAACATATTTCGCGTAACGCTTATGCATACGTGCGCGCGAACCCTGCGTTTATTCCGCTGTTGATTTTGGCATTACTTGCGGGCGCGTTTTTGGTCGGGGTTGCCGTCAACGTTTCGTCCGTTATCCGCGGGTGTGGTATTCCGCAGGCGGAAGGGGGGACGCGCGGCGTTATCCGCTTTACGTGGTGGCGGGATTTGACCTTGATGTTCGCGGCGAGCCTTGTGAGTATCTTCATGGGCTTATCCATTGGCGCGGAAGGGCCGAGCGTGCTTATCGGCGCATGTGCGGGGGACGGAGTTTCCGCCCTTTCCCGCCGCAATCAAATGGTGCGGAAATACCAAATTACGGGCGGTGCGTGTACGGGGCTTGCCGTCGCGTCGAATGCGCCCTTGACGGGTATGGCGTTCGCGTTTGAGGAAGCGTATAAGCGGTTGACGCCCGAGGTGTTTATTTGCTCGGTTTCGTCTGTGGTATTCGGTATGCTTACCAAAAATCTCATTTACCGTTTGCTTGGCATGACGATTGTCAACGCGTTTAGCACCTACACCTTTTTCGATTTGCCTCTTTCCGCGTACGGCTTTGTCGTACTGTCGGGACTTGCTTGCGGCTTGCTCGGCGTCGGATTTTATAAGCTTGCCATGTTCATGCGCAAGGCTTTTAAGAAAATCAACGTCAAAAACGAGAAAATTTCCCACGCGTTGCGTGTGTTGATTGCCGTGTTGGCGGGCGGACTTGTTTCCTTCCTCGCCGTCAGCGTTATGGGCGGCGGACACGACCTTATCGAAAGCCTTGGCTCGGGCACGGCGGAAAATGCAGAGGCGCTGTTCGGGTTTGGGCTTGCAGGGACGCTTGCCGTAGTGCTCGTGCTTAAATTCCTTATCACGACCGTAAACGTCGGCTCGGGTATTCCTTGCGGAATATTTATTCCTATGATTGCCATAGGCGCGTGCCTTGGCGCGCTTTTAAATATGCTTTGGAAAGCATGGGGCTTAGACCCTATGTATTGCGATTTGATGATTATGATTTGTATGTCGGCATTCTTCACCGCCGTCGTCAAAGCGCCCATCACGTCTATCGTGATGATATGCGAGTTCACGGGCAGCTTTGCCCACCTCTTACCCGTTATCATCGCGGTTGCGCTTTCGTATATCCTTAGCGAGCTTTTCCGCACGAATGGTATTTACGAGGAGCTTTTAGAGCAATACGAGCATGAAACGGGCATACACGAACGCGCCGTCCGCGAGGTATTTACCATTACGCTGGTCAAGGGCTCGATTGCCGACAACCGCCAAGTACGCGACGTCTTGTGGCCTAAGGGCGCAAGAGTGAAAGAGCTTGTACGCGGCGACGAAACGATTTTGCCCGACGGCGACACAATTTTGCGTGTAGGCGACGAGTTGACAATCGTTTGCAAGACGGATAATCCCGTTAAGACCAAGGACGAATTAGAACACATCTTAGGCTAAAACGACGTATAAGGGCGCATCTTCATCACAAAAACGGAACTTGCCCTTGGTCATTTACGCATAGTAAACTCCCTTCGGGCAAAACCCGCGTTTTGCGCGAACCTGCAACCCTTCTCCGCCGTTTTACGCGGCTTGGGCGAGCGTACGGAAATCACAGCAATAATTCAGCATTCCGCATTTAGCATTTATCTGCTTTCCCTCTCATATACTAAAAGAGGGGGGCAGGTATGCGATTATACGATGAAATTTTCAAAAACGTAGATGGGGCGGCGTTGGCACGGTGCATTATCGTGCCTTGTGGCGGCGGCTATTTCGAGGGGGTAAAATCGGTTGCGGATTTTTCCGATACAAAGCTCACGCTTGTCTTTCCCCGCCAAACGGTGGAAATTGAGGGTAAGGGGCTGTGTATCAAAAAGTACTGCGACGGCGATTTACAGCTCTTTGGGGAAATTCTTTCCCTGCGCGTTCTGCTTCCCGACCAAGCGCCAAACGGCAAAGAGGGGGAAGTATGATATTCCCCAACCGAAAAATCCATTTAAAAATACAAGGCAACATGCCCGAACGTGCGCTTTTACGCTTACGCAGGGCGAAAATTCCCCTTTACGAAGTAAAAAAAGCGAAAAAAAACGCCATACTGCTTTGTGTAAAAAGAAAAGACGTCGAAAAAGTTTTTGCAATTTACCCCAACGTGTGCTATAATATAGGTGGATATACCACCTATACGGTGACGAAAGTGCGGGCGGCGGGCTTGGAAAAAGCCTTGCAAACCCTCAAAAAACGGTGGGGCGTCTTGCTCGGCATACCTTTATTTTGCTTGACTTCCCTCTATGCGGATAATTTCACCTTTGGTGTGCGTATTATCGGCAGCCAAGTTTACGAGCGCGAGGTGCGCGCCGCCTTGGACGAGGTGGGTATTCGTCCGTTTACCCGCTATAAAAGCGGCAGAGAGGACGAGGTTTGCGCCAAGCTTTTGGCGCTTGACAACGTAGAATTTTGCTCGGTGCAAAAATCGGGGCTTTGGGTGCGCGTAGAGGTGCAGCTCGGCTCTTTTCCCAAAAGACAATTTCAAAAAGGCAAGATGCGCTCTTCTTTCACGGGCGAAATCGTTGCCATCACGGCGTTGCGCGGCACGCCCCTTAAAAAAGTCGGCGATAAAATCACCGAGGGGGAAATCCTCGTCGAGGACAGTTTTTCCACCGAAGAAGGGGGGCAGGTACGCGTTGAAATTATCGCGCGCGTGCAAATTGCGTGCGTATATGAGGCGCTCGTGTGTGCGGACGACGCGGAAAGCGCGTTTGCAAAAGCCTATTTGCTTATCGGCGCGGACAGCGTGAAAATCCAAGAAAAAAGTATAGAGCCGTGCGAAAACAACGCCTATCAAGTGCGCCTTGTTTACGAGGCGGTGCAAACGATGAATTTATAATCTTACCGCCGTTTTTCGGCGAAAGTTAGGCGCGCATTTTGCGCGCAAGGAGGAAAGGGATTGTCAAACCTTGAAAAGACAACGTTAACGGTAGATACCAAGTCGGTGGACAAGCTTGCCCGCATTTTGGGCACGTTTGACGAAAACCTCAATTTCTTAGCCAAGGAATTGGGTATTCTCGCCTACGTAGATGGTGTAAAAATCCGTTTGGAAGGGGACGCCTACGGCGTATCCCTCGGCGCGCAGGTGCTTACTGCGCTCGTCAAAACCTCGTCCGCCGAGGAAGTAGATAAGGGCAAAATGGCGTACTGTATCGAGCTTGCCAAAGAGGGCAGGACGGAAGATATCCTCGCCTTAGAGAGCGGTGCTATCGCTGTTACCGCGCGCGGAAAGCAAATCAAGTGTAAGACGGTGGGGCAAAAATCCTACGTGGACGCCATCAAGAAAAACACCGTCGTGTTCGGCGTCGGCCCCGCGGGTACGGGCAAAACCTACCTCGCCGTTTGTATGGCAGTTTCGGCGTTCAAGAGCCGTCAAATTGAGAAAATTATTCTCACCCGCCCCGCGGTGGAAGCGGGCGAAAAATTGGGCTTTTTGCCCGGGGATTTGCAGACGAAGGTCGATCCCTATCTTCGTCCTTTGTACGACGCCTTGCAAGAAATGCTCGGCTTAGAAACGTACGTCAAGCTCATGGAAAGACAAGTGATAGAGGTTGCGCCGCTCGCTTATATGCGCGGACGGACGCTGTCGAATGCGTTTATCATCTTGGACGAAGCGCAAAACACGACGAAGGAGCAAATGAAAATGTTTCTCACCCGTATGGGCGAGGGGAGCAAAATGGTCGTTACGGGCGATATCACCCAAATCGACTTGGATGGCAAGGACAGCGGACTTGTCCACGCGACGGACATTTTGGACGGCGTAGAGGGGATTTCCGTTTGCCGATTGACGGCAAAGGACGTCGTGAGACATCCGCTTGTTATGCGTATCATCCACGCGTACGAAAAGGACGCGTCGGCAAAAGATAAACGAAAAGAACGCAAGGCCTTAAACAAAGGCGAAAATGACTGCGTGAATAACGCAGAAGGAGAGTAACGAAAGATGGCTGTAAAACAGTTAAGCGGAGAATGGAATAAAAAAGATACCGTAAAAAGTATCTTGTTTTTCCTACTGCATACGATTATTTTAATCGTATTGCTCGCAGCGGTTCTGCTCGCGGATAAGCTTACGTATATCAGGGAATACATGAACGAAAACAAAGCGGACTACCTTTACGCGTTGTTCGCCGTTGTTATGCTATTGCTGATTATGTATTTCTATTTCCTTTTTGAGGATAAGGAAATTTTGCGTAAGTTTAGGGATATCACCATGATATTCGCCATATTGGATTTGTACTTTGTGGCGTCCTATTATATCGGTGATTTGATTAGCGTTTATGCCCGTCCCGTGGCATTCGTTGGACTCATGGTTTTCTCGTTGTCCAACCGCAAAAACGCAATATTTATGAATATCGTCAGCGCCCTGCTCGTGTTTATCATCGACACGTTTAGCGGCGGCGTAACCACTTCGGAGAACGAGTATTATTCCTCGCTCATCATCGCCTTTTCGGCGGGTATGATTGCGATTTTCCTCTGTTCGCAGGCAAAGACGAGATTTTCTATCGTGGGGATTGGTATTTTAATCGTATTCCCCATCGACCTTATCGTATTCCTGCTCGAATTATCCACGCTAATCGAGGGAACGCCCTCTATCGAAGGCTTGACGGTATGGCAGAGCATTTGGGTAAATATGGGCTTTGGCTTATTCGGCGGCGTGATGTCGGCGATATTATTCCTCACGATTTTGCCCTTGTTCGAGTTCACCTTCAACCGTCTCACCGTCTTCCGTCTGCGCGAAATGACGAGCTCGGACGCCAAGCTTTTAAAGCGATTGAAGGAAGAAGCGCCCGGCACGTACAACCACTCGGTTATGGTTGCGCAGCTTTCGGAAGCATGTGCGCTTGCTATCGGTGAAAATGCCGACTATGCGCGTGCGGCGGCGCTCTATCACGACGTTGGTAAATTGACGCATCCCGAGCACTTCACCGAAAACCAAGTGAAAGGGGATTACAACGTGCACGACGAGCTCTCGCCCGAGCTTTCCGCAGACATTATCCGCTCCCACGCACAGGGCGGCTACGCGCTTATTCAACGCAGTCATTTGCCGCAATTCTTTGCGGACGTAGCCGTACAGCACCACGGCACCTTGCCTATCCGTTATTTCTACGCAAAAGCGTTGAAGCTGTCCGATTCGGACACCGATTTGCGCATTGAAGATTTCTCGTATCTCGGTCCCAAGCCTCAAACGAAGATTGCGGCGATTATCATGATTGCCGACGCGGCGGAAGCGGCGGTGCGCGCGCAAAACGCCTATCAACCCGAGCAAGCGGAAAAAGCCATCCGTTTGGTTATCGAAGAAAGAATGGATTTAGAACAATTCTCGGAATGTGACATCACGATGGTGGATTTGACGAAAATCCGTCACGCGCTCGTACATACCCTCACGGGTGTGAAACACAAGCGCGTGGAATATCCGCCCATTCGCTATAAGCGCACGGAAAGCGGTACGAAAGGGGAGAACGAGTAATGCAAGCATTTTTCCTTTACTGCGATGATGAAGAATTCCCTTTAGAAAACGCAAAGGCGCTCGAAAAAGCGATGGACGGGTTTGTGGAAACGGACGTGCCCCTCGCCGTTGAGCTCGTGTTCGTGGACGGAGAGGAAATCCGCCGTTTAAACCGTGAAACGCGGGCTACGGACAAGGTGACGGACGTATTGAGTTATCCTGCCTTGGACGGCATTAAGGGACAAGCAATCAAGGGGGACGAGCACCCCTACGAGATTGACGAGGAAGACAACCTGCTTATCGGCTCTATCGTGATTTGTTGCGACAGAGCAAGGGAGCAAGCGGAAGAATACGGGCACAGCTACGAGCGGGAATTGCACTACCTTATCGTGCACGGCATTATGCATTGTCTTGGTTACGACCATATGACGGACGAGGACAAGGCGGAAATGCGCGAGAAAGAGGAGCTTATATTGGGCAAGCTTGGCATCGTTAGGAAATGAATTGATTTGCTTTGCAAATCATGAACGCGTGGCGTTCAAATCATGCAAGCATGGGCTTGCAGCAAATCATTTAGAAAAACAAAGGAGTATTTTTATAGCATGAGAAGCGGTTACGTAGCGGTCATCGGCAGAGCAAACGCCGGCAAAAGTACGCTCATCAACGTGATGGTCGGGGAAAAGGTTTCTATCGTTTCCCCCAAGCCCCAAACGACTCGCGATAGAATTTTGGGGGTATTGACGGAAGCGGATTATCAACTCGTTTTCGTGGATACGCCGGGTATTTATAAGGCGAGAAACGCCCTCACGGACATGATGATGCGCACCACGGACGCAAGCGCAAAATCGGTGGATTTCATTCTCTACGTCCTCGACGGTCACGAGGGGGTTCGAGAGGAAGATTTCGAATTGATTAAAAAGTACAAGGCGCTTGGGCTTCCTATGGCGGTGGCATATACGAAAATCGACATCATGCCCAAGGAAAATATTCCCTTGGATATGGCGAAATTTGCCGATTCGGGCTTGGACGTGGACGTTTTCCCCGTCTCTGCGCGGAAAGGCAAAAACGTCAAGGCGCTCAAAGAGTTTTTGGTTAAGCAAATGCCCGAGGGGGAAAAGGTGTTCGAGCAGGACATCGTTTCGGATAAGAGCGAGAAATTTATGATTTCCGAAATCATGCGCGAGAAAATCTTGCTCAAATTCGACAAGGAAATTCCCCACGGCATCGCCATCGTCATCAACTCGTTCGAGCAAAACGACAACGGCGTGTACGAGATTAACCTCGACATCGTTTGCGAGAGGGCGAACCACAAAGCCATTCTCATCGGCAAGCAGGGCAAGGCGATTAAGGAAGTTTCCTCGTTTGCTCGGCAAGACATGGAAAAATTCCTCGGCGGTAAGGTTTTCTTGACGACCTACGTAAAGGTCAAAGAAGATTGGCGCGACCGCCCAGGTCTTATCCGTGAATACGGCTATGAGGAAGTGAAGCAAGATTAATGCTACGCAACTAATGAATGTTGAATGCTAAATGCGGAATTGTGGCTGTTAATTTTAAGCCTTAATTCAGCATTCCGCACTCCGCATTTATGCAAACGCTCCGTTTGCATAATTCCTTTTTCCCTTACCCAAACTAATGGCGTAAAGGGGGATGGTAAGTATGCGAGATAAACGCGAGGAAAACGGCGCGGCAAAAATGGCTTGGAAGCTCTTTGAAAAGACGGGCAGCATCAACTATTATATGCTCTATTACGATCTGCTCCGTAAACGGTAAAAATCCGTTATTTTACGCGGTAAAAACCGCAAATACACCACAAAGGGAAAAGCAAGAGTATGGAGATTAAAACGGACGCTATCGTGCTTAAATCAATCGATTATAAGGACAACGATAAAATCCTCACCCTCTTTTCCCCCCAGCTTGGCAAAATTACGGCGGGCATCAAGGGCGTCAAAAAGCCGAAGGCAAAACTTGCCTTTTCGGCACAGCCTTTCTGTTTTGCCGAATATATCCTTGCGGAGAAGGGGGGCAGGTACACGGTGACCGGCGCGTACCTGCACGAAAGCTTTTTTGCTTTGCGGACGGATATACTTCGCTTTTACGCGGCTTGCGCGGCGGCGGAGATATGTCTTGGCGGCCTTATGGAAAACGAAAACTACAACGGGCTTTTTATCGGGCTTATCGAGTGCTTAAAATCGCTTGCGCTCACCGACGCGGACAGCGCGGAAGCCTTGATAAGCTTTGCCCTCATCGCGCTTCGAGAAAGCGGCTACCCCATCGACCTCGCCTTTTTAGAGGAATGCGACGGGGAGCTTGGGGATAAGCTGTGGTTTGATTTTTCCGACGGGCGTTTTACGACCTTCGACCGCGCCGTTCAAGGCGAGCGGGCGAGCGTCTGCACCTATCACACCTTGCGCAGATGCGCGGGGCTTAGCTATGACGAGGGTGTGCTTGCAGGGGGCACGAAACGCGCCTTGCGCCTTTTGAAAGCCTTTCTCGTCGAAAAAACCGAGGAAGAATATACCAACCTCGGCGAGTTTATCCGTCTTTTAGAGGATTGACGGAAATTAAGAAAGGATTTACTATGGCAAGAACAAAAAAACAAGAACCTAAACAAGAAGTGAAACCCGAAAAGCAAGAGGTGGTCGTTACCCGCGCGGAAAAGAAGGACGCGACCAAAAACCTCATCAAGGAAGTGCTTGCAATCAAGCCCTTGAAACACAACGATTTATTGGACGAAGTTGCAAAGCTGTATTCCTTACGCTACGGCACGGACGCCGACAATCCCAACGACGTAAAAGGAAGGGTTGGTTCCGTCCTGGATATTATGAAAAAAGAGAGCGAAGTGGCATACGAGGGGGGCATGTACGCGTTGAAATCGCGTTTACCTAGCCATGCGCCCACGCAAAAGCCCGAAGAAGCGCCTGCGGACAAGCCGGCGAAAAAGACGGCAAAGCTCACCGTGAAAAAAGCGGAACAAGCCGAGCCTGCTACCGAAGCAAAAGCGGAAGAAAAGCATGCTAAA
>JAFTMQ010000007.1 GCA_017452305.1 Clostridia bacterium
AAGTCCAATCCTGTCCTTTATGAAAAGTTGAAAGATAGAATCACGTTGGAAAGTATAACGTTCAGATTTATGCAAATTCACTTATACGAATTATTGTATTCCAACGTGGACAGTCAAATGATGATAAAGACCTTCAAAGAGGACTGTATCGCGCTTGGTATTACGCATTACAAGGAAGGCATTGGATATCCCGATCAAGGCGCGCTAGATTCATATTTGAATAGCCTTTAAGATGATGTACGCTTGCGATGGGTGTTATGAGTATTTCAGATATTCCCGCAAAGCAGGGATACAAAATGTAAATCACGGCTAAACACCGCAAAATTTAAAAAAATAGGAGGAATAACGTGAAGAAACTTAGCTTATGGTTAATGGGCATTTTAACGATATGCTTGTCATTGATTTGCGCGGCTTGTTCATCATGCAACAAAGAAAAAGACGCAGTAAGCATCAGTGAAACCGCCATTACGCTTGACGTCGGCGCTACGCATACTTTAACGGCAACGACCAATGTGAAAGACGGCGTTACGTGGTCCACGTCCGACGAGACTGTCGCGATGGTTGACAGCGGCGTTGTAACCGCTATTTCCGCGGGCACGGCAACAATCACCGTAACAGCGGGAAAGGCAACGGCAACTTGTAACGTTACGGTCAACGAAGTCCAAGAATATGCTGAGCTTACCGTAGATAAAACGATCGTTGAGCTTAAAGAAGGCGGGGCGAGCGTTTCTGTAACTGCAACCTTTACCGTTAACGACGAGGTCCGCGATTGCGCGTTGACTTGGACGAGTGAAAACCCCGAAATTGCTACGGTTGAAAACGGGGAGATTACGCCCGTTGGCGTCGGCTCGACTATCATTACCGTTTCCGTAGTATATAAAGGTGAAGATTATATTGCGGACGTAAACGTAATGGTTAAGCCCGACGAACAAATTCAAGTCTCCAAAGGCAGTATCAACTTGGCTTTGGCAGAAGTCGGCGGCGCTGTTGTTTCGGATACGTTCACGGCGACTGCATATAAAGCAGGCGTTGAAAACACCGAGGCTACCCTTGAATTTGCATCCAACAACGAGGACATTGCAATCGTTACCGTGGAAAACGGCGTTGCAACCGTAACGTCCGTAGGGGAAGGCACGTGTACAATTAGCGTTTTCTATACGTCAACGAACGGCAAAATTGAAACGATTGTGCAAGTAACGGTAACCCGTCCTACCCTCGTTTTAGACCAAATTATCGAGATTCCTTACGTTGCAGACGGCACCGTGCTTGACGTCAGCGGTTTAGACCTGCAAGGCACGCTTGAAAGCGTTTATTTCGGCGACGAAAAAGTGGGTGGCGAGGACGGTGTTCTTGACACGGAATTCGTGGAAAAGAACAAAGGCTTTATTATCCCCGTAGAAATCCGCACGAATATTTTGAAATACGAAATGGAACTTTTGATTGCAATCCCTTATATGGCGGAGCCTAAACAAGAAACAGCATCGTTTGAATTGGTAGATATGCCCACCTTTGACGGCGACGCAACGACGCTTGGCTTCCCCGAAGGCACGGAAATCGCATACGAGCTCACGATCGGTGAAAATGCGGGTGCTGAGGGTTGGACGAATAGAATGATTATCAACGCGGCTCCGGATAAAGACGTTGTCGTATTCGACGTTATCGTAACGTCCATCGCATCTCTTGATTTCCGCTTTACGATGTGGCCCGCGAAGAACGTGGTGGAAACGCAAGGCTCTTACGGCGTCAGTGCAAAAACGGTTGATCCTTCTACCGACGCAGATTGGAATAGAAAGATATTTGTTTTAGGCGCGGATGGCAAACAGCCTTCTGTATTCGCAACGGAAACGCTTTACACCATATACTTCTTTGTGAACAAAGGGGAATCGCACGTGCATTTCAGTACGTTTACGACGGGTATCGTTCACGTTGCCAATATCAGATGTCTTGACGCGGGGGAAATTGAAAACGATCCTACCCTTCCGCCTCCGCCGATTAGCCAAGGGGAAGAGCATAATCCTATGCCTACCTTCGACGGCGACGTAACGACGCTCGGCTTTGAAGTAGGTACGGTTGTATATCAAATTGATGGGCCGCAAAGTAACGCGTCCGACGTGAAATTGGTGGCGCAAATCGATTCGTCCGGCGACGTAATGTACGCGAAATTGGATTTCGTTTTGTCGGCGGCGGCAAATTCCCTCGGCTTGTGGATTACCGCAAAAAATTCCCACCTTGGGTATTATACTGTAAGCCCGACGGGCGTTACGGCAGACGTCGTTGTCGATCCGACGAGAGAGATTTTCGTAACCGATGCAAACGGCACAAGGGTGGATAGCTTTAATGCAAACACGATGTATACGTTATACGTCAAGCTTGACGGCAGAGAAGCAACCATTCAGCTTACCACGTGGGCGGATTTGACTATTTACGTTGCAAACGTGAAGTGCGTAACGGCGGACGAAGTGCCCTTCACGCCTCCTGCTCCTCCCATTGACGGGAAAGAGCTCAGCGTTTTGTTTATCGGCAACAGCTTCTCCGACGATACGGAAGCGTATATTGTAGATATGCTTTTGCATCTCGGCTATACGAATATCAACGTGGGTAACTTGTATATCGGCGGTTGCGAAATCGATACGCATTATTACAATATTACCAATGATGTTAGAGCGTATGATTTCAGAATGAGAAGTCATAACGGCAGTAAGTTTACCGAATATGAAACGATTACGGTCGGCAATCAAAAGCAATCGATTGCCTTCGCCATCGCTTATAAGAATTGGGATATTATCAGCGTTCAACAAGCGAGTGGCGTAAGCGGTAAAGCGGATACGTACAACAACTTGGAAGCATTGGTTGCGGAAGTTCAAAAGCAAGCGACCAACCCCGACGTTGAAATCGTATTCAATATGACTTGGGCATACCAAGCAAATTCTACGCACGCGCAATTCCCCGATTATGACAGCGATCAAATGACGATGTATAACGCCATCGTTTCCGCTGTGCAGGAAAAGGTAACTTATACGGTTATTCCCAACGGTACGGCGATTCAAAATGCAAGAACTTCCTTGCTCGGCGATAACCTCACGCGCGACGGATATCACCTTGACTTAAAGATTGGCCGTTATATCGCAGGTCTTACCTTCGTTGCCAAAGTAACGGGCGAAGATATTGCAAACTTTGGTTATGCGCCTAACGGCGTTACAAGCAAGCAAAAGGAAATTGCAATTGAAAGCGTACAAAACGCGCTCGAAAAACCTTTTGAAGTAACGCAATCTCAAGTAAAAGAAGACGTCGTTGAAGAGAAAGACGTTATGCCCGGTGGCTCGAATGCGGACGCTGTAAAAGAATACGACGGGGACGTAACCGCACTCGGTTTTGCGGAAGGCACAACGGTATTTGAATACGTAGGCGTGAATTCCGACACCGACAAGGCGTCCATCAAAGTGGATTCTGTAAATTACGATTACGTAGAAGTACAGTTCGTTATCACGGCGGGCGACGGCTACTTCTTCATGCACGGACTTAAAGAGGGTAATTGGTATAACAGCGGTATTTCGTATATTGTCGATCCGAGTTGGATTCGTTTGGGCGACGGTAACAACACTGTTTCGGATAGAAGAATTGAGGTGCTTGACGCGGACGGCAACAACGTAACGTCGTTGATGAGCAAAAACGTTCTTTACACGTTGAGAGTATTCATCAGGGTTGGCGAATTGGACGAAATCAGAATTAGCAAAAACGGTTCGACGATCTATTTTGCCAACGTAACGCACGGCTTGGAGGCAGATCTTCCCGTCGAAGGGCCCATCAAGCAAGGGTCAGGCCAAGCGGCATTACCCACGTACACGGGCGACGTGACAACGCACGGATTTACAGCAGACAACTTCGTTCAATATATGACTACGGAAACCTCGTCCAACGTTTGGGGTGCAGATCCCGTAAGCGGTAAGACGAGAGAACAGCTCGCGGCGAGAATTCCCGGTGAATCAGGCAAATACGTAACGATTAAGTTTGCTATGTCCGAAGACGTTGCAAGCGGAAGCGTATTCTACGTATGGGGGCTTTTAGGTTCGAGCCACACGGTAAACGGCGGTTTAAATTTCACCACTACGACGCATGGTCAAATTTTGGACGTCAACGGTTATCCCGTTACTTCCATTACTAAGAACACCGTTTACGTGTTAGAGTTTTATATAGCAGGTACGGACACGTATAAGGTTTCCAACCTTGTTTCCACGGGTATGGAATTGTATTTCGCACCGGACAGCATCACCTATTCCGATGTTTCAATCAAGGTAGAACCTCCAATCGTCGATGACGGCGACGACATGGAAGATGCGCCTATCCTTTCCGGTGAAACGACGAGTACGGCGTTGAGCGTTTACGACGGTTCGGTAACCGATCTCGGCTTTGAAAGCGGGACGACGGTATATCAACTTGTCAGCGTTGATGCTTGGAATGATAGGGTGAAAATCGCGGCAGATCCTAACTGCAAATACTTGGACGTACAATTTATCGTTTCCAAGGGCGCTTGGTACTTTAACGTTTGGCTTTGCAACGCAAATGGTATGCTAGACGGGAGCTATCTCGTGGCAGAACTCGGCGGCGGCACAGAGCATGCTACTTTCGGCGTTGGTTTTGCTAAACATACGCCAAATACGGGCGCAAACGGCGGAAACACGCGCATTCAGGTGCTTGACGCGGACGGCAACGTCGTTATTGGCGGACGTACCAACGGAACGATTTACACGTTGCGCGTTTGGCTTGAAGACGAAGGCGTAACCGAAGTGCAAATCGGTCAGGACAACGTAACTATGTACTTTGCGAATATCGAAAGCACGGACAAGGAACCCGTGAAGATGATTACGCAAGGGGACGGCGCGACGACATTGCCCACGTACACGGGCGACGTGACAACGCATGGCTTTGCAGCAGGCACGCTTGTTCAATATATGACTACGGAAACCTCGTCCAACGTTTGGGGTGCAGATCCCGTAAGCGGTAAGACGAGAGAACAGCT
>JAFTMQ010000055.1 GCA_017452305.1 Clostridia bacterium
AGGAAATTTAACTTTTCATCGTCGGCAACGGGAATCCCGCGCCGCAAAGCGTCCTCACGGCGGGCTTGGATTCGTTCGTCAATATGCAATTTTACAAGCGATGCAGTGTATTTCATAACTTCCTTTTAAACGTCGATTACCGAAACCACGATAAGCGGCGCTTGCTTCGTCTTTTTGTAAAAATAATTTTTTAACGCTTTGCGAATGGCAAGGGATAAATCGACCTTGTCATAGATATAACCAAAGCCGTCCACCGCGCGGCGCACAACGGCAAGCATATCCTCTTGCGTTTCCTTTTCCGCAAACACACAGCCGTGCGCTTCGATAACGGGCTCGCTAATTGGATAATTGCCCGAAACGGCGAGTGCGACGGTGAATACACCGTCCGCGGACATCTTCAATCTGTCCTTCATAACCTCGCTTGTGCCGTAGTCCTCAATCCCCTCGCCGTCGATTAAACGCGTACCTGCCTGCACGTTTTCGCCTAATTGCATGGAATTTTCGGTGAGTTCTACACAGTTGCCGATTTCCGTGATTAGGATATTCCGTTCGGGCATGCCCACCGATTCGGCGAGCTGTGCGTGGCGCTTTAAATGGCGATATTCGCCGTGGATAGGGATAAAGAATTTGGGCTTTAAGAGGGAATGCAAAATTTTATGCTCCTCTTGGCAGGCGTGGCCGGAAACGTGGATTTTTTCCAAGCTTTCATACACCACGCGCGCGCCCTTTTTGTAAAGGTTGTTGATAACGCGGTAAATCATCTTTTCGTTGCCCGGAATGGGGTTTGCGGAAATGATAATCGTATCGTTTTCACCAATCGTAACCTTGTTGAAATCCCCCGACGCCATACGCGTCAACGCGGACATGGGTTCCCCTTGCGAGCCCGTAGATACGATAAGCAGTTCGCCGTCGAAAAGATTTTTCGTCTTTTCAATATCAATCAAAACCCCTTCGGGGATTTTCAATTCGCCAATTTTCACAGCCGCGTCAACAACTTTGAACATACTTCTGCCCGAAAGCGCAACCTTTCGTCTATACTTCACGGCAAGGTCGATAATTTGCTGTAAACGATGCACGTTGGACGCGAACGTCGCGATAATCAACCGACGGTGCATATTTTCCGAGAAAAGATGGTCGAGCGTCGTACCGACAACCGTTTCACTCATCGTATAGCCCGCGCGCTCGATATTCGTCGATTCGCCCATATAGAGCAATACGCCCGCGTTGCCGAGTTCCGCAATCCGTTTAAAATCAATGGGCGCGCCTGCGACGGGCGTCAAGTCGATTTTAAAGTCGCCGCTGTGGTAAATAAGCCCGCAAGGCGTGGAAATCGCAAGCGCACACGCACCCGAAATGGAATGGTTTACGTTGATAAATTCCACCTCGAACACGCCGAGCTTGACTTTATCGCCCGGGACGACCACGCGTTGCAAGGTGCCCGTAATGTGGCGCTCCTGCAATTTGTTGTCCGTGAGCATCAACGTCAATTTTGTGCCGTAGATGGGCGTATTTGCATTTAATTCCTTCATCAAGAACGGAACGCCGCCGATATGGTCCTCGTGGCCGTGCGTGAGCAATACGCCACGAATTTTGTCCCTATTTTGCGACAAGTACGTGATATCGGGCACAACGGAATCGACGCCCGGCATATCCTCGCCGTTGGGGAAGGTGAGCCCTGCATCAACGATGATGATATCGTTGCCGTACTCAATCGCCGTCATATTTTTGCCGATTTCCCCCACGCCGCCAAGGAAAATAATTTTTACCGCCTTTTGCTTTTTGCTTGCGGCTTTGCGTTTTTCCTTTTTAATCGGCGCAGAAAGCACGTCCGCGGCATCAAAAATTGCCGAGCTTTCCGTTTGAGGAATGGAAATCGGCTGAAAATTTCTATTCGATGCCTTAGGGGGCGCGATGCGCTTGGTTTGAGGTTGTTTTTCTGCCGCCAAAACCGACTGTGGTTGCGTTTTTTTCGGTGTTTTTACGCGCGGTGCGGAGTTCTTTTCCGTCGGCGTGCTAAGCTTGTCCCCACGCTTTTTCGTAGGCGCGGTGCGCTTTTTCGGCGCAGGGGCTTTTTCCACTTTTACCGCGTCGAAGGACGTCCCCATCGGATTTTTTACTTTGGTAGAAACTCGCTTGTTCGGGGTTGTTTTTACCACGCCCGAAAGCTTGTCCTTTTTCTCTTCTTTCACTTGTTTTGTAACGTCTCCTAATTTTGCTGCTTTGACAAAACAGAGAGCCGAAAATTATGGAATTATCAGCTCTCTGTCGTTATTCATATTAAACTTTTATCTTTTGTTAGAAGTTCAAGTCAACCTTCTTTTCTTTGGTTGCTTTGATGAAGCCGTCTTCGTAGAGCTTCTTCGTCGTTTCGTATGCGTATTCATCTACGTAGTCTACTTCAACAAAGTTTTCTTCTTTTTCCGCCGCAAGCTTTTCTGCCAAAGCCGTTGCAAGACGAACTGCCTTCTTAGCCGCTGCGTCGCTCTTAACCTTTACCATGAAAGGCGTGCTTTCGTAAGCTTTTTGGCTACCAACGTTCTTTTGGTGATATACGGTGGTTTTGAATTCGGGATCTTCGGGATCAAGTGCGAGGTAGAGGCAAAGCGTCTTACCGCAGATGTTCATCTTCGCAACCGTATCACGGCCGAAGTTAAATCTGTCGCCATGCCAGCTTACATTAGAGTTGATCTTCTTATAAGAGGTAAGCTCGTTCTTGATTAAACTGTAATAAACTTTTACGTCTTCGTCGCTCTGCTTAAGTTTTGCCGTAAAGCTCTTCTTCAAACGGATAACCAAACCCGTTTCCGCATCTACAAGATTGCTTTCGTCAAAGTCGTCGGGAAGAACGATTACGTCTTGGCCAACTGCCATTTCCGTCTTCACGGGAGCGGGTTCCTCTACAACGGGTTCAACCACGGGAGCTTCTTCTACTACGGGCTCTTCAACAGGCTCTTCTACGGGAGCTTCTTCGGCGGGTTCGCAAACGCAAGGTTCTTCTGCGGGAGCGCACGTGCATTGGCAACGGAGTTCGTTTGCCACGCCCTTAGCGATTGCGTCGATGCCCTCTTCGTCGAGAACGAGATCGTAAGAGGTCTCTTCTTCGATGCCGAGCTTTTGCGCAACCTTTTCCGCGATAGCCTCGATGCCTGCTTCGTCAAGAACTACGTCGTAGGAATGTTCCTTAGCCGCCATTCTATCCGCAACCATATCCGCAAGGCGTTCATAATCGAAAGCTTCGGTATGTACGTTCGCTGCCAAGCTTTCGTATGCCGCTTGAAGCTGTTGATAGTTATATTTCAACTCGGTGAGTTCTGCAATCGCCGCTTTGAGTTCGTCCAAAACTGCAAGCTTATCATTGTTGGGCGCAACTTGTTCTTGCACCAAATCTTCCATACCTGCATAAAGGCTTTGGATTTGTTTTTGCGTGTAACGGAATTCACGCATTACCTCTTCGTTGTTGCTTGCCGTTTGTACAGAAGCGTTCAACGCGTTCAACTGCTCGGAAGTGTTTTTGATATCCTTTTCCAAGCGAGCTTGCATTTTTTGCAAGTCATTTGCAACAGATTGATACAAAGCATCAAATTGTTTTTTAAAAGCCATATTTATCACCTCGTTTTTTTATTCTCACCGTGAATAAGCGCCCTTTTTGCAAAGGTAGGGGGCAGGTGTTCGTTCATTTTTCCTACACCCTAGGCAGGTATGCCGCTACTACATTTATTATTATAGCACAACATTTGCGTTCGGTCAAGGGTTTGAATAAAATTTTTCCACGAAAAAACCCGTTTTTTTTAGAAAAATTAAACTTTTTTCCTTTAAAAACGGGTTTCACTCTTTTTTATTAATTGCTACACATCTTTTTTAAGCAAAAAACGGTAAGACGCATACCTGCCCTGTTTATTTCCCTTTTTTCTTATCGTTTTTGCGCTCGATGAGCTTTACAACCTCTACGATAGGAATTACGAGGAAGGCAATCGCGATTGCCACAAGGTAGTGCCACCAATCCATATAAGCAAATTCAAACAACTCGGTGGAAACGAAAGGTACGAGTACGACGATAAGCGTCAATGCCGCAGAGCCGATTGCCGCCCACGTGAGCATCTTGTTGCCCTCGCTCAATTGGAACAAACTCTTCTTTTGCGAACGCATATTGAAGCTGTGGAAGATTTCCGCAAAGGACAAGGTCAAGAACGCCATAGTCATGCCGTAGCTGCTCGTTTCAAACTTCCAAGACCAACCGCCAAGCTCGAACGCGTGGCCCAAGAAATAGGATACGAGGGTGAGCACTGCAACGAGCAAACCTTGGTAGATTACGTCGCCGCCCATACCGTCGGCAAA
>JAFTMQ010000056.1 GCA_017452305.1 Clostridia bacterium
CTTTTAGTTGTGTGGCTCATTCTTGCGGTCGCAACCTTATTTGTTCCGCTTATTCTTATTTTTGCTAACGGGGATTATAGCATTGAGCTTTTAGGCTTAGGCATGCTAATTTGGGGCTGTTGTATTGTCGGTTACGGATTACTGCTCGGCGGATTTAGTTTGTTTTATTATTTAAAAAATGCATACTTACTAAAAAATTATAAAAATTTTAAAGCATATGAAGTAGTATTGGATAATCTTTCCACTTCTTACGCTTACAAAGGTTCCATTTATTACACCGTAAAGATTATTGACGGAGAAACAACAAAAACGGTAGATACAAATCCCTATTTTTCTAATTTATTGTTTTCAAAATTTCCGCCAAATCAATTTAACAATAAAAAAGTTGTTGGACTTTATGATAGTCAACGCGATAAATTCTATATAATAAAAAAGATAAATTGAGCAATAACAAAACGAGTCAACCTTAATAAGAGATTGGCTCGTTTTGTTTATATTCCAATAGTATAAGGAAAAGCACTCACTCTCGTTCGCGCTCCACCCTCAAGCCCCACCTAATTTTTCAATATTAAAAATCCCCAACCCACATAGGGTTAGGGATTTTTTGGTGCCGAAGGTGGGACTTGAACCCACACGTTGTCTCCAACAATGGATTTTGAGTCCATCGCGTCTGCCATTCCACCACTTCGGCTTTCAACAGCTTAATCATTATAAGCTATATTAAAAAAAAATGCAAGCGTTTTAATGGCAGTTTTTAATATTTTTAAATATTTTTTTACACAAACTAAATACTATATCGATTTTTTTATTTTTTCCTTTTGATTGATACGCAAAATTGCATCTTTGCCGACTTGTGCCGCAATAGGCAATCCGCCAGGCGATTGTAACCATTGCGAGGCGAGAATTACCCTTGGCCGCCCCTTCACTAAATTATTAAGTTTCTTGGGCAAAGTTTTCGACGGTAACAAAAACGCCATATACGAACCGATTTCCGCATTTGTATAACGGTGATAGGTGGCGGGCGTCCAAACGTCGATAAGCTGCAACTTACCGCTTAATTGCGGGAATTTTCTCTCAATCGCATTTTGTATAATTTGGGCAAGCTCTTTCTTTTTTGCACGGTATTTTATAGGATTTTTCCGCATTTCGATAAATTCCCGACAAGTAGTTTCGTTGCAAAAGGTTAGCGATTGAATAATCGTTTCCCCTTCGGGCGCAAATGCTTTTTCGTGCGAATATTCGCGAATAATTAAGTTCTCTGTCTTTAAAGCGGCTTGCTCTTTTTTAGGCAATTTAAAGATAAAATCGGCGTGGAAAGGTAAATTGTCCGTCTTGCAAGCAAATGCGCAATGAATGCTTGAAAAACGCGGCATTTTCGGGTTTTTATAGCGTTTGTCCATATCGGTAGGCATAGCCTCGCCAAGCAATTTTTCAAACGCAACATTGGGCTCTGTGGCAATCACGACGTAATCGGCAGTGAGCATCGTACCGTCCGAAAATTCCACGATTTGCACGCCCGTTTCCCCCTCACTAATCGCCGTCGCTTCCTTGCTCAGCATAAGCGTACCACCAAGATTTAAAAAGCGAGTGGTCATGCGCTTTGCCATTGCAAGCGAACTGCCAACGGGAATTCCGCCGTTTCCGCCGCAAAAAGTTGCAAAGACAATCAACAAAGCAAGCGCGGCAAAATCCTCGCCGAGCATAGACGTGATAAAGCCTTGCATATACGGATTTTTAAAACGTGCTGCAAGCTCGCCCGTAGTCATTCTATAATATCGAAAAAGCCGCGGAAGGGCTTGCAATTCCCGCAAGAACACATTTCTTTTTTCGCCCGAAAGCTTTTTAAAGGACTGTACCGCACGCACCGCTTTGATTAAGCTCTTGATTTCTTTTTCATCCTCGGGCGCAATGGATAAAAGCTCCTCTTGCATTTTATCAAGGTCAAAATGCACCGAAAGACAAACTCCGCCCTCTTCGTAGGTGTATAAGGTGTTCGGTTGATGCACCTTTACCTTGCCTAACGCGCCCAATTCCGTCCACATTTGGTATAACGCTGTTTTAGGATTTGTGCCTGTGAGCCAATGAATACAATTGTCGATATGATAGTCCCCGCGCTGCCAACCCGTCAAATTGCCGCCCGCCAATGCTTGCCGTTCGCAAATGGTTGCGTGATGTCCGCTTAATTGCGCGTAAATGCCTGCCGATAAACCTGCCACTCCACCGCCGATAATTAAGATTTCCGCCATAACTTCTCTCCTTATACGGGATAATTCTTCCCAAATAAGAGAAATTTAGACGCATATTGCAAGAAAAAGTGAAAGGCAGGCACTCAACGCGTACCTGCCTATGTCTTATTGAATTTTTTTCGCCTCTTTTGCGATTTCGGCGTTGATTGCCGCCATTTCTTGGGCGGCTACTTTGACAATTTTTCTATCATAAGTTACCAAGCCGTTGATTTCCTCTTCGACGTCGGAAACCTGCGTATAAATACAACCGCAAAGTCCGCGCTTTATCAAAGGCTTTAATTTGGATAAATACAGCTTTTTCAACGCCGCCGTCAACTGCTCTTGCGATTTGAATTTTTTATAGCCGAATTCTTTATTTTCATCATAGACGTGTCCGTCGCACTTCATAGAATAGCCGCCAAATTCGCTTAAAACAACGGCGCGCTTATCCTTGGGCACACGCAACGGCGTATAGTAAGTGTGCAAGCTTAACAGCTCAGTTTTGCCCACGCCTTGATCGTGCCAACCGCTTACGGAATCGATTATACGAGTAGGGTCTTTTTGACGGACGTATTCCGTCCATTTTGCGGAATCAAACTGCCCCCAACCCTCGTTGAAGGGCACCCACAAACCGACACACGTACAATTATACAACTGCGCAAGCGTTTCCTCAACACCCTGCGCATATTCCTTGCGCCCTCTTTCGTCCTCTCTTGCAAAATACTTATAATCATCGTCGCGGTGCTTAAAGCCGAGGAAAGGAAACGCCGCTACGTGCGTAAACTTGTAATTGCCGCCCCCATTGACAAAATCCTGCCATATGATAAGTCCCAATCTATCACAATGATAATACCAACGCATAGGCTCGATTTTGATATGCTTGCGGACGGTGTTAAAGCCCATATTTTTTAAGAGTGTAAGCTCATCCTCGGCTGCTTTATCGCACGGATACGTGAGCATACCGTCCGACCAATAGCCTTGGTCAAGCACACCGTTGAAGAAATAAGGCTTGCCGTTCAAAGTCAAACGTTCTATGCCCTCGCCGTTTATCATTTTACCAAACGAGCGCACGCCAAAATAGGAAGAAATCTCGTCCCCTGCTTTATTTTTCAATACAAAGTGATAGAGCTTAGGATTGTCGGGTGACCAAAGCGTGAAATCGTAGGAAAGCACAATTTTGCTTTGAAAAGCTTGGCGAATAATCTCTTTGTCCTCGTCAAAAACGGTGATTTCCGCTTCCGCATCGTTATCCAAAGAAATTTCCACCGTCTTATTCAATGCGTTGGGAAGAATGACAAATTCGCCAATGCGCTCCTTGGGCATACTTTCTATCCAAACGGATTGCCAAATCCCGCTTTGCGGCGTGTACCAAATACCGCCGCGCTTGTCGCATTGCTTTCCTCTCGCCCCGCTGTTTCTCGTGGCTTCGTCGCGGCAAATCACTAAAATTTCATTTTCGCCAAGTTTTGCGACCTCGCTAATATCCGCCGTAAACGCCGTAAAACCACCTTGGTGCACGCCAACGCGCGTTTCGTTGCAATATACCTCGCATTCGCTATCTACCGCGTCAAAATGCAAAAGCGTAATCCCACGCAACAAAGCTTCGGTTAAAGTAAATTTTCGCGAATAATACAGTTCTTCTTTGGGGTTAAGAACAAAGCCTTCGGGAATGCCGCTGTTTAAGGTTTCGGGGGAAAACGGAACGAGAATTTTGCCCTCGTATTCCTTTTTCTTCCCGTCTGTTTTATAAAAATCCCATTCCCCGTTTAAGCAAAGCCAAGTCTTGCGTTGGGCTTGCGGGCGAGGATGCTCTTGATGGGGAATCGCCCCGATTTCATAATTAGTTTTTAATCGCATTTTTCCTCCTTTACGGCTGTTTTTACTTTCTTGGTGACGTGAATTAACAATGGAATAAGCGCAAAAAGTAAGCACGCAACAAGCGCCGCGACAAGGAATATTTCGGGTGCGGGAATATACGAGGTCGTCATAACGTCCGCACTTCCCAAATCGGGCAGCGGAATATTTGCCGCCTTATTGATAGCGTTGCCGATTAGCGGGCCGATAAGCATAGGCAACAATACACTAAAAATCATACGAATGCCCTGCAATTTACCTGCGTCGTTTTGGGGTGTATAATCGCGCACTAACGCACCGCAAAGCGCGGAAATAAGGATATACCCCGCAATCATAACAAATCCTGCAATGCCAAACACAATAATTGTTGCGATTTTGTTTTCAAATCTGCCGAAATACATACCGATTAAGCCCACGGCAAATACTGCGGCGGCAATATATAAAAGCTTTGCTTTATTACATTTGTCCGTAAGACCGCCCAAGAAAATGTTTAAAATGGCACCGAGAATAATCGCCGCGCCGAATACAAGGCTGTATTCAATCACGTTAAAGTGCAAATACGTCGTCATATAAATGATGAGATACGGCATAAAGATTTGGCAAGCAATTCCATAAATGCCGATTATGAGCAAAACCACGTAAAAAGGCACGTTGTTTTTAATAACGCTCGGCTTAAAGCCGTACACGATATCCTTCAAACTGCCCTGTTTTTCCAAGCTTGGACTGTCTTTAATGAAGAAAATACCGAACACGCCGCACGCGCTAATGACAATACCTAATATAAGGAACAAGATTTTGTAGGTGAGAAGCTCGACCAAAATCCCAAACCCGCCTGCAACGATCAACATAGCCACCAAAGGCAACACGGACAAAACGCTTTCCACCTTTCCGCGATAGCTTTCGTGCGTGTTATCCGTCACCCAAGCATTGAAAGCCGCGTCGTTTGCGGTAGAGCCGAAGACGGTCATAATGCAATCCCCCACGATAACGATGATAAGCGTGATGGTGATTGAGCGCGTTTCGGCAACGCCGAATAAAGACTGCGTATTGTTCGTGCTTATAAAACCGAATAAAGAGACGGTGATACCCCAAATTAAGTAGCCAAAAGACATAAACCGCCGACGATTGCCGATTTTATCCGATATAACGCCCGCAACGAGCGTCGTCAACGTCGCAACCACGCCAGAGAGCTGTACCATAAGCGTTACGGCGTCCAAGTTGGGCGCAATCGTTTCAAACACGAATAAATTAAAATACATATTTTCAACCGACCAAGCAATTTGCCCAATCAAGCCGAATAAAATCAAAATCCACCAATTTCGTTTTTCAAATTTTAAATTTGTCATAGGCTATTCCTCTTTTTATGATACAATAACTATACCATATTTTCACTTATAATGCAAGTGTTTCATAAAAAAACGCTCCCGTTTTACGGGAGCGCATACAAGGTAGTTTCTTATTTAAGGATTTCTTGAATGATTTTGCCCATTTCTTCAAACTGCGATTCCATCTCGCTTGCCAAACGAATTTGGGTGCGTGCGCGGACAAGGTTATGGTCGGCATACTTGGTCGCAAAATAGGTATCGCCTGCCAAATAATCGGCAAGGAAACGCATACCGCACTCAATCGTCATAAGATAGGAGCCGTAAGGCAAAAGCTCGGCTTCGCGCGGCGTAATGCTTGTTTTTACCGCACCGCAATACCCCTCTGCATACGCCTTGAAAAGGTTGATGTCAAAATGTACTTTATTTAAGTCCTTTTCGTCTTCTGCCGCCGTAGATGCGCCAAAACGAATGGAATCGCCAAAGTCAAACAGCATAGAGCCGGGCATGATCGTATCCAAATCGATAACGGCACGCGCCTTACCCGTTTCCGCATCCATCAAAATGTTGTTGAGCTTGGTGTCGTTATGCGTAACGCGCAAGGGCAAGGAGCCGTCCTTCAAGCCTTCCATCGCAATTCCGTACGTATTTTCGTGGCTTAAAATAAAGTCGATTTCCGCTTGGCAGTCTTTCGCCCTGCCCATCTTATCTTCCGCCAACGCCGCCTTGAAATCGGCAAAACGCTTGGGCGTATCGTGGAAGCGCTTAATCGTTTCCGTCAATTTGGACGCGTCGAATTCCGCAAGATAATTTTGGAACTCGCCAAAGGCTTTACCCGAATTTTTGAAAACTTCCTTGTCCGTAACCTTTTGATAGGTGACCGTATTTTCAATGAAATCATATACGCGGTAGCAATCCTCATCCTTTAAGAAAGGTTGCCCCTCCTTCGTGGGCACGACGTTTAAGGTTTCAATGCCGCGCGCCGATAAATGCTCGGTAACGCCACAAATATTCGCCATAAGGCTGTCGGGGTCGGTGAATACTTTCGTATTCATTTTTTGCATAATATAAAGTTTTTTATCCGTAGTTACAAGCAAGGTCAAATTGATATGTCCTTCC
>JAFTMQ010000057.1 GCA_017452305.1 Clostridia bacterium
GCAAACGGCGATTTTATCCCCCGCTTGTATCAAACGATATTTTTTGACCGCATATATAAAGGGCGACCACAACGTCTTACGATAGGTGGTTAAAATCGACCTTTCGATAAGTTGATACTTTTCCAAATTCCTTTTCATTCTTGCTCCGCGTTTTTTGATTTTTGTTATTATAACAAATTCCGCAAAACCCGTCAAGAGTTTTTATCGAATTATCAGGAGTTTCTCTTTGGCGCGCGTGATTGCCGTATAAAGCCAACGGTTCCACTCTTCACCGAACGCCCAAGACTCGTCGAAAACCACGACGCAATCAAATTCCGAGCCTTGCGCCTTGTGGCAAGTAATGGCATAAGCAAACTCGAAACGGCAAACGGGCTCGTCCCCCACGCTTTTAAACCGTCGCAGCATTTGCACGTTGTATTCGGAAATCACCATTCCGTTTGCGAGCGTCACGGCGCGGTTGCCATATCCGTGGTAATAGCGTCCCTCGACAAAAATGCCCGTATCGAAGGGGACTTTTACGCTGTCCTGCATAAAATCCGCCCGAAAATCCATGGTCGCCAAAGCGTCGATACGTTCCTCTACGTTGTCGGCATAGCCAATAACCCCGTTGACCAAATGAAATTTTTCCGATTTATCCAACGGTTTTTCCCAATTATTGAGGGTGCAAATAAGCTTTTCGCCCGCAATCGGCAAAACGGCGTCTTGGGGAATATTTTTATAGCGGCGTATTTCTTGATTGAGCGCGTTGCGCGTTCTGTTTGTGCCGCAAAGCACTTGGTCTGCCGCCAAAAGCAGCCGCTTACGATCTTCGCCGCGAAAAAGGCTTTTGCTGATAACCCCTACCTTATCGCCGTATTTTCCATAAGGGATATATTCCCCTTTCCGCGCAAGCGTAGCGACTTGGATAATGGGGTTGTCCGCTGCTTGACGGACAATTTCCGTCATCGTATAATGCGGCCTCGCCAACAACGGACAATACCCATCGACGGGCGGAAGCTGCGCCCCGTCCCCGCAAAAGAGACATTTGACGTTAAAGCTTAACAAATCGCGCAGCATTCCTTCGCTAATCATCGACGCCTCGTCAATGATAATCAAGCGAATATTTTCGTCAATTGATTCCCGCTTGATAAACTTGATTTTGTCTTGCTCGATAACCTCGCCGTTTTCATCCACTTCAATCTCGCGGATGTAAATCAAACTATGTACCGTCCCGGCGAGCGTTCCGTTTTTTAAAAGGTTTGCCGCCGCCTTGCCCGTCGGCGAAACAAACACCGCCTCTTTGCCGATTTTTAAACGCAGTACGTTCTTAACAACGTAATCAATCAAAAAGGTCTTACCCGTGCCCGCATAACCCGAAAGCACGAAGAATTGATTGTCGGTGTTGAAATACCATTCCTCTATTAATTTTTTCGCATTTTCTTGGTCTTGCGTTAGCTCGATTTTCATAAGTGTAACACATTATAACACATATTTTTCCATTTGGCAAGCGTTTTGTGAACATTTGTTCATATTTTTTAAAAAAATTATTTTTGTTCGAAAATTAGGCATAATTGCCGATTTCCGACGGGAAAACTGACGATAATCTGCCCTTTTTGGAGCGGAAAGGTGCGTTGGAAGCAGTTTCCGTCCGTCATCTTTAACGTAACCGTTTGCTTTTTTGCATCATAAACGTACTTACCGCGCGCCTGTTCCTTGTTCCCTTTTTTATCGCCGTAATGCAAAACAAACTCGCCGCCTTTTTTCAATTCTAAATGGATATGCGAGAAATTTTTTAATAAATCCTCATCGCCGAGCTGTGCGATTTTGCACTCATATACCCCCAAATAGGGCTTGGTTATCTCTTTTAAATCCCCGTCTTTTACCGTAGTAAAATTGGGGATAAGCGTAAGGAGCGCGCATATACTTGCAAGAATAGAGCTTTTTAATTTAACCTTTTTCATTACGGACAGTTTGGCTCTTTTTCTTCTTTTTATGCGGTTTTGCTTTTTTCTTGTTTGGAAGCGTTTGTAAAACGCGCTCGCTGTTGAAGATCACGCCGACGATAAAGCAAATCATCAAGATATACAGCCAAAGCAAAAAGACGATGATGGCGCTAAGCGCGCCGTAAAGCCTGCCCATATTCCCGATTTTTAAATAGACGGAAAAGCCGATAATCGCCGCCGCCCACAGTCCCACCGTTAAAAACGTACCCGGCAAAAAGTTTTTTATACTCGTCTTATGTGGACAAATGTAAACGTTTAAAATTAAGACGAGAAAAAAAGCAACGACCGCAAGCAACAGGCTGTCCGCGACGGCTTCCCAAGCCTTCGTGAGTAGCTGCGAAAACAAAAAGCTCCCCAATGCGAACAACAACAAAAAAATAACGAAGGACGCCATAACGACGATAAGCAAGATAAGCGCCCCTATCCGCAGCCTTAACCCTTGCGTTTCGCGACGGTAATCATAGATAATTTCCCCGCTTTTTCGCATTTGATAAAATAAATTCGTTGCCGAATATAGTGTTGTAAACACCAAAATCACGGACGCGCTTGCCGTCGCGTTTTCCGCCTCTTTTTGAATGTATAAAAGCACGTTCTTCACCGAATCAAAGACGGGCAAAGAAAGGATTTCCTCGGGGTTTACGGGCAGTTTGCCGATAAGCAAGGAAAGCCAAAAGGAAAAAGGCACGATGGACATAATGAGGAAAAAGACCAACGTGCCTGCAATCGTCGTATATTTTTTCACCGCCAAAAGTGTGTATTTTTCTTTGGCGTATAGATAGACGGAATGCAACTTGTTCACACGGACAGTATTGCCAAAAACTCCCCTTTTCAACCGCAAATATAAAAAATGAAGCGACGGAGTTTTTCCGCCGCTTTTCTTCTTTTAGAGTGCAGTGTAGCCGCCACAGCAGCAAGATCTGCCGTTCGTGCCAAAGTTCGAGCCGTATAACCTTGCGTAATACGAATCCGTGTTTTGCGTCGCCGTAGCGTAGGCAGCCGCTTCTCTGTTTGCACAGCGTCCAAAGCACCCGCCATTCGTTGTTGCTGAGTTATTTGCGCAACCGCAGGAACAGCCGTTGCCGTTTATCGTAGCCGAGTTATTTGCACCGCAGTAGAAGCAACCGTGGGTATTCGTTTGCGATACGTTCACTTCGCCCGTCCACAAATTGCCTTGCCCTACGCCGCAGGTAAGACGGCGGCAAACGCAACCATTGCTGACGATTACGTGAATATCCCCTTGACAGTCATAACAAATACGCTGTACGCGCCAACGCGGCGTATATCCGCAAGAATTGGAGGAAATGGAGCTCGTTTGACAGTAATTGCACATAGTATTTCAAGTCCTTCTTGTGTATTTGAGGCAAACCTCATACTATATCCTATGCGCGCGCGGTATTATATTGTGAAAAAACGGCGATGCA
>JAFTMQ010000058.1 GCA_017452305.1 Clostridia bacterium
AAACACGCAAAAAAAACGGAGCTCACCGCGTACATGGTAGCTCCGTTTTATGTTGTTCGTTATTTTAAAGTATCTTTTTCAAGAATTGGCCCGTGTAACTGTTTTCGACGTTTGCCACTTGCTCGGGCGTACCCTCGCAAAGCACCGTGCCGCCGCCGTCCCCACCCTCGGGGCCGAGGTCGAGGATATAGTCCGCCGTTTTGATGACGTCCAAATTATGCTCGATAACGATGACGGTATTGCCACCCTCGCGAAGTTGAAGCAAGATTTTAATGAGCTTATCCACGTCGTAGCTGTGCAAGCCCGTCGTCGGCTCGTCCAAGATATACGCCGTTTTGCCCGTCGAGCGTTTGGCAAGCTCGGTGGCAAGCTTGACGCGTTGCGCCTCGCCGCCCGAAAGGGTGGTGGAGCTTTGTCCAAGTTTGATATACCCCAAGCCCACGTCGTTGAGGGTTTTGATTTTGTTATAGATGGACGGAACGGGCGCGAAGAACTCGCACGCTTCCTCTACCGTCATTTCCAAGACGTCGGCAATACTCTTGCCCTTATACTTAACTTCGAGCGTTTCGCGGTTGTACCGCTTTCCGCCGCACACCTCGCAGGGCACGAAAATATCGGGCAAGAAATGCATTTCGATTTTGATGATACCGTCGCCAAAGCAGTGTTCGCACCGCCCGCCCGATACGTTGAAGGAAAATCTGCCCGATTTATAACCGCGCTCCTTAGCGTCGGGGGTCATCGCGAATAAATCGCGAATGGCATTGAACACGCCCGTATAGGTGGCAGGATTACTGCGCGGCGTTCTGCCGATGGGCGATTGGTCAATCGCAATCACCTTATCGAAGTATTCCACGCCCTCCGCCTTATCATAATTGCCCTGCTTATGCTTCGCGCCGTTATGCGTGTTGGCAAGCAAGGGATAAATAATTTCATTGACAAGGCTGGATTTACCGCTTCCCGAAACCCCCGTCACCGCCGTAATCAAGCCGACGGGGATATCGACGTCGATATTTTTGAGGTTGTTTTGACGACAGCCGTACAGCTTCAACCACCTGCCGTCGGGCGCTTTACGCACCTCGGGCGTGCGGATTTTTCTTCTGCCCGCCAAATAATCGCCCGTGATAGAGCGGGGTTCGCCCATTACGTCTTGTAACGTACCGCTTACCACCACTTCGCCGCCGTGCACGCCCGCTTTCGGGCCGATATCTACGATATAGTCCGCCGCGCGCATCGTGTCCTCGTCGTGCTCCACGACAATGAGCGTATTGCCAATGTCTCGCAAATTTTTTAAGGAATTGAGCAGCTGTTCATTGTCGCGTTGGTGCAGACCGATGCTCGGTTCGTCCAAAATATACAAAACACCCGTGAGCGCACTGCCGATTTGTGTGGCAAGACGGATACGCTGGCTTTCGCCACCCGAAAGGGTAACCGCCGAGCGCGTCAAGGTGAGGTAGTTAAGCCCGACGTTCCGCAAAAAGCCAAGTCGGTTGTTGATTTCCTTAATAATCGCGTCCGCGATAAGATGTTGGGTGGGCGTGAGCTTCGCCAACAAGTTGTCCATAAACGCGTAGATATTGTCGATGGACATTTCGCAAACTTCCCAAATATTTTTGCCGTCGATACGGACGGAAAGCGCTTCCTTTTTCAACCGTTTTCCGTTACAGCTATCGCAAGGCGCGTTACGCATTAAGCGTTCGATATCCGCCTTTACGCCGTCCGAGGTCGTGTTCGCATAACGGCGTTGCAGGTTGTTGACGTAGCCCTCCCACGTCTTTTTAAAACTACCCGAAAAGGAGCGGGTGTTGTACTGCATTTCTACGGCGTGGTCACTGCCGTACATCAAAACGTCGTATATCCCCTCGGGCAAATCCTTTACGGGCACGTCCAAGGAAAAGTCATACGCCTTGGCAAGCGCGGACATTTCCATAAGCGCCATCGACGCCGAACCCAAATTCCAGCCCGTCACCTTCATCGCGCCCTCGCGCAAGGTCTTGGTTTTGTCGGGACAGATAAGGTCGGGATCAACAAACGCCTTAAAACCCAAGCCCGAACAGGTCGGACAAGCGCCGTAAACGGTGTTGAACGAGAACATTCTCGGCTCTACCTCTTCCAGCGAAACGCCACAATCGGGGCAGGCATAATTAACGGAATATAAATCCTCTTGTCCGTCGCAATCAATCACCACGAGCCCCTCGGCAAGTTTAAGCGCCGCCTCTAAGCTGTCGGTCAAACGTTTTTGAATGGTGGGTTTCACCACAAGCCTATCCACCACGACGGAAATGTTGTGCTTGATATTCTTTTCAAGCTTGATTTCTTCTTGCAAATCATACACAATCCCATCGATTTTCACTCTGCCGTAGCCGCTCTTTTTGTACGCGGCGAGCTCCTTGACGTACTCCCCCTTTCTGCCGCGGACAACGGGCGCGTTGACAAGGATTTTGCTCCCCTCGGGCATCGCCAAAATATGGTCGCAAATCTCATCGACCGTTTGACGGCGAATAGCTCTGCCACACTTGGGGCAGTGGGGAGTGCCGACGCGCGCGAATAAAAGACGGAAATAATCGTAAATTTCCGTCACCGTCCCCACCGTAGAACGGGGGTTGCGCGAGGTGGTTTTTTGGTCAATAGAAATCGCGGGAGAAAGCCCTTCGATGCTCTCGACGTCAGGCTTTTCCATTTGTCCTAAAAATTGGCGCGCGTAGGAAGAAAGGCTTTCGACGTACCGTCTTTGCCCTTCCGCGAAAATGGTATCGAACGCGAGCGTAGATTTACCACTGCCCGAAAGCCCCGTTAAAACGGTAAGCTTGTTGCGCGGAATTTCCACCGTCACGTTTTTCAAGTTATTCTCTTTTGCGCCTCTAACGATAATTTTTTCTTGCATAGTTTTCCCTATTTGTTGTGTTCAACGCGTACATGGGTGCGTCTAATCGTCTTTTTTACTTCTTCATTGCCTTATGCAGCTTCATTTTTAATTGCGCGATTTTTTCGCGGATTTCTATGGCGCGCTCGAAGTCGAGCTGTCCGCTCGCCACCTTCATAAGCGCCTTTAATTTTTCGATTTCGTCGGGGATATCCTGCATCTTAATATCCTCGTCCGCTTTCTTCTTGGTGATATTCAAGGTGGATTTTACTTCCTTGATAATCGTCTTGGGCGTAATACCGTGCGCCTTGTTATATTCGTCTTGAATTTTTCTACGGCGGTTGGTTTCGCCTATCGCGCGCTTCATACTGTCCGTAATCACGTCCGCGTACATAATCACGCGCCCCTCGCTGTTACGCGCCGCTCTGCCTATCGTTTGGATAAGCGCGGTGTCGCTACGCAAGAAGCCTTCCTTGTCCGCGTCCAAAATCGCCACCAGCTTCACCTCGGGCAAGTCCAAGCCCTCGCGAAGCAAATTGATACCGCAAAGCACGTCGAACTCGCCAAGTCGAAGTCCGTTTACGATGTCGATACGCTCCAACGTATCCACGTCGCTGTGCATATATTTGACTTTGATTTGGTGCTCCTTTAAATAGTCGGTAAGCTCCTCCGCCATACGCTTGGTGAGGGTGGTAATCAAGACCCTGCCCCCCTCGTTTATCGTTTTTTTGATTTCGGAAAGCAAATCGTCTATCTGCCCCTTGGTCGGTTTTACGTCGATGATAGGATCGAGCAAGCCCGTTGGACGAATGAGCTGTTCTACGCGTTGGCCTGCCTGCTCTAATTCGTACGGCGCAGGGGTTGCGGAAACGCAAATCATTTGCGGCACACGCGCGTCAAATTCGTCAAAAGTCAAGGGTCTATTATCGAATGCAGCGCGCATACGGAAGCCGTATTCCACCAAATTTTTCTTGCGCGAAAGGTCGCCGTGGTACATTGCGCGGATTTGCGGAATGGTCATGTGGCTCTCGTCGATAAACACCAAAAATTCGCCCGAGGGGAAATAATCGAGCAGGGTAAAGGACGGCTGCCCTATCTTTCTGCCGTCAAAATAACGGCTGTAATTTTCGATGCCGCTACAATACCCAATCTCGCGCATCATTTCAAGGTCGTGCTCCGTGCGTTGCTTTAAGCGTTGCGCTTCAAGGATTTTTCCGTCCTCTTCAAACGCGCGCACTTCCCCTTTCAAGTCCTCTTCAATCATCGAAAGGGCGCTTTTTAATTTTTCCGTGCCCACCGCATATTGACTTGCAGGGAAGATGGCGACGTGCGCGAGCTCGTTAATTTTATTGCCCGTCAACGCCTCGACCTCGTAAATTTTTTCAATTTCATCCCCCCAAAATTCGAGGCGGATTGCCACCTCGGAGTTGGACGCAGGGAAAATTTCCAAGCTGTCGCCGCGCACGCGGAAGGTCGAACGCTTGAAGTCGGTATCGTTGCGGGAATACTGCAATTCGATGAGCTTGCGCATAAGCTCGTTCCGTTCCCATTCCATACCCGGGCGCAGGGAAAGGGAAAGACGGAAATATTCCTCGGGCGCGCCAAGTCCGTAAATACACGAAACGGACGCGACCACAAGCACGTCCTTGCGCTCCATAAGCGAGCCCGTCGCGCTGTTGCGCAGCTTGTCGATTTCGTCGTTCATACTCAAATCCTTTTCGATATAAGTATCGGTGGACGGAATGTAGCTTTCGGGTTGATAATAATCGTAATAAGAAACGAAATATTCCACGCGGTTTTCGGGGAAAAACTCCCTAAATTCATTGCAAAGCTGTGCGGCAAGCGTCTTGTTGTGCGCAATCACGAGGGTGGGACGATTGACGTTTTTGATGACGTTCGCCATCGTAAAGGTTTTGCCGCTCCCCGTTACGCCGACGAGGACTTGGGTACGGACGCCGTCCAAAACCCCCTCCGTCAACTTTTCAATCGCTTGCGGTTGATCCCCCGTCGGGGCGAACGGCGCATGTAATTTGAAATCCATAATACTCCCCTCCTTGGGTGGAATTTTGCCTGCTCGGCAATGCATTAAACAAATGTTTGCTTTGGTATTATAACACAAACACGCGCAAAAGTAAACAAAATAAACGGATATTTTTAAAATATCCGTTTGAGTATGATACCGACAAGGAACGCCACCACCGCCGACGCCACCGCCCAAAATATTTTTAAGGCGGCGTCCCGTTTGAGCTGTGCAAAGCTGCGTTTGAATGCATAGCCGTTGGGCTTTAAGGAAATGACGTACATTTTTTCGCCCTTGCGCTCGGAAGAAAGCAGCTCGAAATAGTTGTCGAGCGCCAACTCGCCAAGCAGCTTTTCCACCTGCTCCTCGGTGTATTTTCGACGGGGCGAAAGCAAAGCGAGGATTTCCGCAGGTGCAACCAAGCACACCTCTCGCCCTTGGCAAAGGGTATATACTGCGTCCATAATTTCATACTCTTTTCTATTTAACATACCCTCTCTTTCCTACGTTCAACGCGTACCTGCCCCCGTCATTTGATAAAAAAGACGGAAACAAGGCAAGCTTGCTTCCGTCTTGCAAATGCAGTATTTGCAACCTTTTTATTTTTATGCGTATGATAGAATATGCTTAGCGAATGCTGTTCCCCATTTCGTAGGCGATGAGAGTGAGCTCGGGACGGTTTAATACGTCCCCTTTTTCGGAAACGCCCTTGCCGTACAAAACCCCCTTTTCTTCGTAGCCGTCCACACACTTAGCAAACCCTCTAAAACACGCAAGCGTGGTGTCGAGGGTGTCCCTATCCGCTTCCGCCGCCGTCGCGATATAGAAAAGCTCTTTGTTGCGGATTTCCGTCCAACGCGCCACCGTTCTGTCGATGACCGCCTTTAATTGCGCGCAGATAGAATAGAAGTAAACGGGGCTTGACAAAACGAGCACGTCGCAGTCGATAATTTTTTGCAAAATTTCGCCCATATCGTCGTTGAACGCACACCTGCCCCCGTTCTTTGCGCAAAAATAGCAACCCGTACACATCGCAATTTTCTTGTCGGCAACGCGGATTTTTTCCGCTTGATTGCCCGCGTCCAACGCGCCGCGCAAAAATTCGTCGCATAAAATATCCGAATTTCCGCCCTTTCTCGGACTGCCCGATAAAATAAGTACTTTCTTCATTTTTATATATCCCGTCCTACTAATTCGTCTAAAGTTATCCCGTAAAAATCGGCAAGCTTGATACAATCCGCGATGTTAGGGACATTTATTCCTTTCTCCCACGCACTAATTGTGGACTGTGGAATACCCGTTTGCTTTGCCAAGTCCATTTGGGTAATATTTCTCAATTTCCTCTGTTCTTTTAATCCGTCACTTATCATTTTTTCACCTCTTATAAAAAATTATATCAGTTTTCTGTTATAAATACTTGACTTAACAGAATTCTGTTATTATAATAATATTGAGGTGAAAAAATGGAAAATATATTAGAACAATTATATTATGCAGAATTAGAGGAAAATCCGCAGGTACTTCCCGATAGAAAAGAAGAAAAATATCAAGTACTTGAAAAGGCGCGCGATTCTTTTTTCAACGCGTTAACCAAAGAACAAAAAAAGCTCTATTTGGCTTATGAGGATATTCAACGCGAGTGGCGTAATGAAGAAAGCCTAAATACATACAAGTGTGCCTTTCAATCGGGCTTTCAATTCGCACAGGAAATTTTCACCCCAAAAAATATTTAGAAATACAAACTCGCGTTATTGCTACACAAAACCGCCCGTCAATTTTTTGACGGGCGGTTTTTACGGTCTATCCGTTTTTCTTTAATTTTTCCAACGTCTGTTTGATTGCCTCGTAAGCTGTTTGCGGCTCGTCGATATCCCAAACCGCTTGCTCCATCGGGCAAAAGCCCGTGTCCGTGCGGTTGCGAATGGCAGGCACTTTTTCCTCGTAGATATACGCAATTCCAAACCGCGTAAACACCTCCGCCGCACCCTCGCTAATGACAAGCGCATACACCTTATCCACGCCGAGCAGTACGTACAAATACGCCGCCGCTTTGCCGACCACCTTATCCACCGCCGAAAAGCCGCAAAAAATTTTTCCGCTTTCCAACCATTCCACAAGGGGTGCAACGCCGCGCTTCTTGCTTTTCACCACTTCCGTTTTGTTGTAAACGGCGCAAGTAAAGCCGCCGCGCAAGGCACGGGCGCCAAGCTCCGTTCCCCTCATTTTAAAAGCTCCGTGTAGGACGCAAGCTCATCCGAAATGCGGATTTTTTGCGGACATACTCCCTCGCAAGCCCTGCATTGTAAGCAGTCCGCAGGGCGCTTACCCTCGGGAATACGCAAAATAGAGCGTTGCGCTTGCACGCCGCCAAACGAGAATTTATACTCGTTGTACATATTCAAAAGTTTGGGGATATCTAAGCTTTGCGGACAGTATTCCGTGCAATATCGGCAACCCGTGCAAGGGGTGAGCTTGCCCATAAGCTCCTCGACAATCGTCTGCAACGCCTGCAATTCCTGCTCGTTTAAAGGCTTTTCCTCGCTGTGGATTTGCACGTTTTCGCGCACCTGCTCAAAATTCGACATGCCCGACAAAACGACGGTGCAATCGAGAGCAGTTTGCAAGAAACGGAACGCCCACGCCGCCATACTCTCGTCGGGGCGCAAGGCTTTCAACCTTGCCTCGTATTCGGGGGATAACTGCGCCAACCTGCCGCCGCGAACGGGCTCCATTACCCATACGGGAATGTTGTATTCTTTCAAAAGCTCGACTTTGGCTTTCGCGTTTTCGTACGTCCAATCCAGCCAGTTGATTTGCAGTTGACAAAACTCCATTACGTCCCCGTATTTTTTGAGGAAACGGCGCATCGTTTCCACTTCCGCGTGCGCGGAAAAGCCGAGGTGTCCAATTCTGCCCTGCTTTTTTTGTTCGGCAAGATATTCATAGGTCTTATACTTACCGTCTTCGTCGAGATATTGCTCGATATTGTTTTCACAAACGCAATGAAATAAGTAAAAATCGAAGTATTCTACGCCCACTTTTTTAAGCTGTTCTTCAAAAATTTCTTCCACTCTGCCGAACGCGGAAAGGTCAACGCCGGGGAATTTATCCGCCACGTAAAAACTGTCGCGCGGATATTTTTTCAAGAGCTTACCGAGCACGATTTCCGATTGACCGCCGTGATACATATACGCGGTATCAAAATAGTTTACGCCGTGGGAAATGGCGTAATCGAGCATCTCCGCCGACGTTTTTTCGTCAATTTTTTTATAGTCGCCGTCAAGGGTGGGAAAGCGCATACAGCCCATACCCAAAGCTGAAAGTTTTTTGTCCTTAAAAGTCTTATAAATCATAGTATCCTCTTATAAAATCAATAATCTTTTCTTCCAACCAATTCGTCCAAGGAAATACCGTAAAAATCGGCAAGCTTGATACAGTCGTCCATATTCGGTGTGCGTTTATCTTGCTCCCAAAAGGAAATCGCTTGTTGTGATATTCCTGTTTCCTTTGCCAATTCTCTTTGCGATAACCCTTTTTCTATTCGTAATTCTTTAAATATTTTTCCGTAATTCATCATCTACCTCTACAAAAAATATACTACATTTGTGTTTAAAAATACTTGACTTACTACAAATTTAGTCATATAATAAGTATGAGGTGATAAAATGAAAGATATATTAGAAGAATTATATTACGTGGAATTAGAGGGAAATCCACAATTACTTCCCCTTAAAAAGGAAGAAGAATATGACCTGCTTGAAAAGGCGCACGATTCTTTTTTCAACACGTTAAGCGAAGAACAAAAAAAGCTCTATTTGACTTACGAGAGCATTCAGCGCGAGTGGCGTAATGAAGAAAGTCTAAATGTATACAAAAGCGCCTTTCAATCGGGCTTTTTATTTGCCGAAGAATTACATAAAAATACATAGAAAAAATCCCGTTGATTGCCAACGGGATTTTTGTTCTGTTATTTAAATTATTTCGCGCAGTTTGCTTTAAGGATTGCAAGGTTATCCATGATTTCCTTAGGCATCTTGTCGCCGAAGTTATCCGCATAGTATTGCGTGATTTCTTCTGCTTCTGCCGCCCAACGAGCCTTGTCAACAACGAGGAGCTTTTCAAGCGTTTCTGCGGTGATGTCGCAGTTTTCGATGTTGATGTCCTTCGCGTAAGGAAGGTAACCGATAGCCGTTTCTTGTGCGTCTACGCTGCCTTCGCAACGATCCAAAATCCAATCGAGAACGCGCATATTGTCGCCGAAGCCAGGCCACATGAAGTTGCCGTTTTCGTCTTGACGGAACCAGTTAACGTTGAAGATCTTGGGTTGCTTATCTGCGGGAACTTTCGCGCCCATGTCAATCCAGTGTTGGAAATATCTATCCACGGAGTAGCCCATGAAAGGCTTCATTGCCATAGGGTCGTGGCGGAGTACGCCAACCGCGCCCGTAGCAGCA
>JAFTMQ010000059.1 GCA_017452305.1 Clostridia bacterium
CCTATGCAGTATATGCCGAAATATCCGACGTTGGCGCTTGGTATTTTCTCATTCGAGAAAATATCGCCATTCTTGAAAAACGGCATTCCCGTATATTTCTGTTCAGTTTTATTGTCAATGATCCCCGTACTTATCATCTTCACTTGCACGCAAAAGATGATTATGACGAACGTTACTGCGGGTGGTTTAAAAGGTTAAAAAAAGAGGGTAAAGATGATGAAGAAAACAAAAAAAATATTGACGTTTTTATTGGCGGCGCTTTGTGTTGTAGGGACAGCGGGCGTGATTTCCGCTTGTCAAGACGGAGGTTGTTCGTCTTGCAATCAAGACGAATCGTTAAAGATTTCGTTCAAGGATAATTTCCCGACGCACTTGTCGCTTAACGTTAGCGTGGACATAGCGCAGTACGTAGAATACAAAAAGGGCACGTCCTTAAAATTGAAGGCGGAATACACGGACGCAGACGGCACGAAAAAGCAGTACGAAACGTTCGGTACGTCCTTTATGCCTACCCAAATCGGCGACGTTAAGTTGACGGTATCCGTCAAGGACACGAATATCAAAATCACCAAAACCGTTCCCGTGAAAATTGCCGCCCCTAAGGTGATTAGTAGTACAACGGTCATTCGTTACCGCGGCGAAGAGTTCACCCTCGATTCCTTGAAAGAGGGCTTGAACGTCCTTGCGCCCAACGACGAATATTCGTTTAAAGCAGTGCAATTAACTATGGTGGGCAGCACGGAAAAAATCGACCTTAACGGTTTGGAAACGTACACGTTTACCGAGGTTGGCACGTACGAGGTAAAATATGAGGTTTACAACGACGGCGGCTCGACGGAAGGTGTGTTAATCGTCTTTTCTAAGCGCGTATTGACGGACAACGAAAAGAACGATATATCTAATTATAAAGAGGGGATTTTCGGGCAAGCCTCGGGCAGGGTTGTCGTGGACGAAGAGGACGCGGCGGAAAATTCCGATTGGTCCTACGTTATTTGGGCACCTGCAAACGCAACGGGCGAATCGGTAGAGGTTTACGCGCCGAATTATTGGACGAACTACGGTATGCTCGAATTAGAGGGCGGCATCGACCTTTCCCAATATTATTTGGAATTTGACGTGAAATTCTCGGCGGATTCCCGCAACGTACTCGCCATGCGTATGGTGGACGAGGCGCAAACGATTGCGTCCAACGAAAAGGTCGTTGATCGCGCAGCGGCAAACGAAGACGGCACGCACGATTGGCAACACGTTTCCATGAAGGATATGTATAAATACGGCACGTACCACTATATCCGTTTTATGGTTATGCACCCGTTGACGTCCGACGCTTCCTCGTATGACGCAAACAACGTTTGGGTAAAAATTGACAACGTAAAACTTTGCAAATACGAAAAACCCTATGAATATCACGAGCCCGTAAATTACGTCAAGACGGACGCGGATTATACCGCGGAAGAGGGCGCGTTTGAAGAGGGTGTACAGCTTTGGGAAAACTTGGACGACAGCAGTAGACCTACCTATTTGGCGCAGGACGGCGCATACACGGACGAGGTGACGGAACTGAACTTCACCATCGACGACGCGGAGGCGAACGGCTATCGTTTCGTACTCGGTGCGAGAGTGGAAACGGTAGGCTCTTACAGTAAGGGCGTATTCGTGGATTTTAGACGTGACGCAGGCGCGGCGTTCTTCGCAGTGTACGCACCCGAAGGCTTAAAGCAAGAATATTATCTTACGGCAGAACACTGCTATTTCGAGAGTGGACATAACTACACGGTGACGTTCGGCGTTGTCGGCAACCTTTTAAAGGTGATTATTCACGACAACACGGCAAACCAAATCGTGTTGGATTATAAATACGAACTCAACGGCGACAGCATTCCCGCGAGCGGCGGCTTTGGGATTTGGTCGTATAAAAATATGTCGGTGGCTGGTAAGAAGCCGTATACCTACGTAGAGCCCGCAGAGGAAACGGAAGTGACCATTTCCGGCTTCTCTATCGGCGCAAACAACCGCGCGGACTATTTCGATTTGCTTATTGCAAACGGTAAAATGCAGAGCGCAATTCTCGCGAGCGGTAACCTTACGCACGTAGAGGGTACGTTCGGTACGACGTCCTCTTGGGGCGAAAATCAATGGAAATTTTTCGTAGGCGTTTTGGCAAGCAGTGAAAGCTCTTTACAAATCTTCCCTACGGGCAAAACGGTAGCGGCAGGGCACAAGTTGGCAGTTCCCGAGGGCGCAACGATTATTGTGGACGGCTATACGGTAATCTTCGGCGAAGCGCTTGAAGTTTGGTACAACGGCACGGCTTGGCAAATGGAAGAATACGTGGTGGAAACGCCCGATCCCGATCCCGATCCCGAAGGCCCGACGAAGATGATGCTCACCGCATTGGACGGAAGAACGATTTACGCAGACGGTATGTATCAACTCTACTTCAAGATAGACATTGTAAACAGCGGTGCTACGTGGAGCGGTTGGGACAACAATGCAAAGGTTGTATTTAACGGTACGGAAACGAAAGCGGACGGTTGGTGTTTCGCTTCGAGTGGCTTGTTGTACGTGCAGTTGACGACGGACGCAGATGCAAATCCTTTAACGATTGCAAAAGGTACGGCTTTGAAAATCAACGGCATTGATTACGAAATCGCCGAGGATTTCAACGTGTATTACTATGAAGGCACGTTCCAAACGTTAGAGAAGAAGGAAGTTACCATTTCTAATTTCTCGTTCGGCTCGACCAACAAGGCGGATAGAGTGGACTTGGTCATCGGCGACGGCGTATTGCCCGCAAGCTTCGTAAGCTACGGCGCAAGCAACAACCTTTCCTCTGCGGAAGGTACGTTGGGTACGGCGGCAACGTGGAACGAACATAAATTCAAGGGCAAAGTCGGCGTGTTGACGAACGGAAACAACGGCTTTATGGTATTCCCCCCGCCCACAGAAGTGGCAGAAGGGGACGTTATCACCATTCCCCAAGGCACGACGATTGTCGCAAACGGCTCCACGGGTATCTTTGGTGAAGAAGTGAAATTGACGTATAACGGAATCCTTTGGACGATGGAAGGGGAAGAAGTGCAAACGACGAAAATGACTCTTTCTTCTATCGCAAGCAATTCCGTGGTTGCAGGAAATATGTATCAAATCTATCTCAAGACGAATATCAACAACACGGGTGATACGTGGGCGAATTGGGATAACAGCGCGAAAGTGGATTTGAACGGTACGGAAACGAAAGCGGACGGCTGGTGCTTTGCAAACAACGGCAACAATTCGTTGCTGTACTTGCAGGTAACGACGACGGAAGAACTCAACGTTACCGTTAAAAAAGGTACGATTTTAAATATTAACGGCACGTTGTATGAAATCACGGAAGATTTCCACGTTTACTATTACGACGGCGGTTATCACGCAACGCCTAAGGCTTAAAGGAGCGGATACATGAAAAAAATAAATAAAATTGCGGGTGGCTTGTTGGCTGCGTGTATGTTGCTTGCGGGCGTAGGCTGCGGCGGAAATAACACCGATAAACCCAACGAGGTGGTGACAAACGTTGCTACCGCCCCCGACTATTCGGCAAGTACGAAAAAATTGAGTATGTTCGCTTACGTGGGCCCGACCAACGGCAAATATACGTTGATTAACGGCTCGCCTATGGAAGTGGAGGATTTTCGCACCCAAGAAAGATATCAAGAATATAAGGACTGCGGCTTTGACAGCCTTTTGTTGCTTGGTAACGACGGTTATGACGGTCGCGGTGCTTACGAACAGAGCGACTTGAAAATGAACCTCGACCTTTGCGAAAGCGTGGGCTTGAACTGTATCGTATTTGATACGCGCTTGCACGCGCTTTCCGTGAAAACGAAATCCTTAATTGGCACGGAAGAAAGTTGGCAATTTGCGGATATGGACGCCCTTGTCGCGCACGTAAAAACGTTGATGGCGGATTATTACGAGCACCCTGCGTTTTACGGCGTTTCTATCAAGGATGAACCGTGGGCAGTCCACTTACAAGCGATTGGCGATTTATATAAAGCCTTTAAAATTATCAACGAGGAACGCAAGGCGGCGGACTTGTGCGAGCTGTACGTCAATACGGTTATGCTTCCTTATACAAGCGGCGGCGAGCACTACTCGTTGGATAAAAAGCTCGGTAGCAAAAAGGCGTATAGAGATTACATCCAAAAATTCTTGACGTATACGGACGCGGACGCGTTCGATTACGACGCATATCCGTTCAAGTATATTAACACGAACGACTGCGCGAACAATCCCGAAGAAAGCTATATCGAAGCGCAGTATTTTGCGAATTTGCAAATCGCCGTAGAAGAGGCGGCGGCATTGGGTAAGGATGTATATTTGACGATGCAAAGCCACGCGTCCACTTCGGGCGCGACGATGAGTGCGCACAAGCGTCAAATGGAAATTGAAGATTTCCGTTGGCAATTAAACGCGGCGTTTGCGTTTGGCGTAAAGGATTTACGCTATTATACCTATTGGACTTTCCCCAACCACGCGACGGGCGACTCGCAAGATTACGCAATTATGAGCGACACGGGCGAAAAGCAGTACTACGATATGGTGCAAACGACAAACGTCGAGGCGCAAAAGCAAGCAAAGGTCGTTTTGAATTTCGATTACGTGCAAACTATGCTTTATACCCCCGAAGAAAGACGAGGGAGTATCCAGCATTTCACGGGCATTGATGAGGCGGAAAAAATAGACGGCGTAGGCTTGTGGGCGAACTACGGCGTAGTGCTTAACGAAATGCTCGATAAGGAAAATAACCGCAAGGGCTATTACGTTATGAACGCGGAAGATCCCGCAGAAAACGTAACCGCAAAGGTGAAGCTTACCTTTGAGGGCTATAAATACGTTGCGGTATATCAAAGAGGCGAAAGAGTTATATATAAATTGAACAGCGGCGTCTTTAACTATCAATTCCCCGAAGGCGAAGGTGCGTTGCTCGTTCCGTTTAACTAATCATAGGAGGGTCACATGGAATATTTTGAACCACAGATTCAATTTGTCGTTTTGGAAGACGGCGACGTATTGACGTATTCTCAAGAGCAAGAAGATATTTGGGGAGATTGGGAGGAAAATAACTAATTATGAAAACGCGTATTAAATTTAGTTTGATTACTCTTGTAACGGCACTCGTGTTGTTTATTGCGGGGATATTTATGCTTCCCACGCCCACAACGACGGCAAGTGCGGACTCCGTAACGCTTTCTAACTTCTCAATCGGCGGCACGAACACGCAAAACCACGTGCAGTTGGTTGCAGGTAGCGGTGAAATGCCCGCGGATTTCGTGACGTTCGGTCAAAGCAACAACTTGGCGATGATTGATGCCAACGGCAGTACTTTCGGCAAGACTGCTATGTGGAGAGAGGAAACGAAATGGTGGGGTATTGTCGGCGTATTGGTGGCGGACGCTAAAACGTTTAATATTTTCCCGCCCTCGGGGCAAGCAGTACTTGGCGATCATTTGATGATTCCCCAAGGCGCAGTCATTGCAACGGCTACGGACAGCGTAACCTTTGGCGAACAAGTAGATTTATGGTATGATGGCACAAGTTGGCAAATGACGGAACCTGTTGTACTTACCGATTTCACGTTCGGTGCAAACAACGCGGCTAATTATTTTGATATCGTACCCACGAGTGGATCTATTCCCTCCGCAATCGTATCTTCGGGGGCTAACCTTTCTACCGCGGGCGGTACGTTCGGCACAAGCTCTACTTGGACGAAGGATAGTGGTGCGACGACGGTGAAATTCCCCGGCCAAGTCGGTGTTTTGGCAAGTGCGGCACAGAATTTCCAAATTTTCCCTTCGGGCACAACGGCGGCGGCAGGGGACGTAATCACCATTCCCGCGGGCGCAACGATTAGTGTAAACGGTTATTGCGTAGCCTTTGGCGAAACGATTACGGTAACCTTTAACGGTATAAAATGGACAGGTTTGCCCGAATACGAAGCGCCTTCCACGCCGATGACGATTAGCGCGTTGGAAAGCAATTCCAACTACGATGGTACGATGTATCAAATCTACGTCACCGTAGACGTAACGGCTACGAAAACGTGGGGTGGTTGGGATAATTACGCAACCATTATGTTCAACGGCAGTGAACAGAAAGCGGACGGCTGGTGCTTTAACAGTACGCATAGCTTGTACGTGCAATATACGACGAGCGAAGTGGCAAATCCTTTGACGCTTGCCAAAGGCACGATTGTAACGATTGACAACGTTCGTTATAAGCTTGCAAACGATTTCAATATTTATCATTATGACGGCGCTTTACATACCGAACCGAAGCCCGAAACGACGGTGATTTCCGATTTTGATTTCGGTGATATCAACCGCGCGGACAGAGTGGATTTGGTCATAAAAGACAATACTTTGCCCGATGATTTCGTTGCCTATGGTGCAAGCAACAACCTTTCCTCTGCGGAAGGTACGTTTGGTACGACGGCAACTTGGAACACGAACAAGTTCAAAGGCATGGTCGGCGTGTTGACGAACGGGAACAACGGCTTTATGGTATTCCCCTCGGGCGCAACGGCGGTAGCAGGGGACGTGCTCACCATTCCCAAGGGCGCAACGATTAAGGCAAACGGTTGTATCGTTGAGTTTGGCGTAGAAGTTGTATTGACTTTTGACGGTACGAAGTGGTCGGGCGTAGAAGAAATCGTGCCTGCAACCCCGATGACGTTGACAAGAATTTCCACGTCGAGAACAATTTACGGCTCGGGAATGTATCAGATTTATTTGTATACGGACATTACGAAC
>JAFTMQ010000008.1 GCA_017452305.1 Clostridia bacterium
ATTACCTATCAAGGCACGGAAATCCACATTGGCGATTGGACGAGATTGACCATGGCGGAAGCGGTGAAAAAGTACGCGGGCGTGGATTATAACGATTGGGCAACGGACGAGGACGCAAGGGCGGCGGCGAAGGCGCTCGGCGTAGAGCTTGAACACGAAAACGCAACCAAAGGCTTGGTGCTTATCGAGCTTTTCGACGCGTTCGTAGAAGACAAGCTTATTCAACCTACCGTCATTTACGATTATCCCGTAGAAAACTCGCCTTTGGCAAAGCGCAAGCCCTCTAATCCTGCATTTACCGAACGCTTTGAATACTTCATTTGCGGTCACGAATACGGCAACGCCTTCTCGGAGTTGAACGATCCTATCGACCAAAAACAACGTATGACCAAGCAAATCGAAGCACAGCGCGCAAAGGGCAACAACGAGGCGCAGGTGGACGAAGATTTCATCAACGCGCTTGAATACGGTATGCCCCCCACAGGCGGTTTGGGTATGGGACTCGATCGTTTCGTAATGCTGCTTACCGACAGCGCTACGATCCGCGACGTTATCCTCTTCCCCACGATGAAGCCGAAGAAATAAGCAAAAAACACCTTGCATAATTATACAAGTTATGCAAGGTGTAATTCAATTTAAACTAATACCTGCCCCTATCGTTTTGGTGAAAACTATGCATTTATACCAAAAAAATTGACGGGCAAAACGGAGAAAACAATGGATGCGAAAATCACAAAACAAAGATTGAGCAGAATGCTTTCGTATGATTGGATTAAAATCATCGGTATCATTGTGGCAATTTGTATTGTGTGGTCGCTCGTGTTTACGATGACGGCAACGCAGATTACGGTAACGCAGAAATTTTACGTTTATAGCTACGTGGGCAACAATGGTTTTTCGCAGGAGTTTAAAAAACTGTACGACCACACGCACAAAAACGAGTTGTCGTATGAAATTCTTGAAAAAGCAAGTGAAGATTTAGGCTCGGAAGTCAACACCATTTTGGAAGCGCGTTTTGCGGTTGGCGAGGGTGATTTGATGTTTATTGCGCACGCCCCCAACAAAAAGGACAGCTACAAGGTGGGCGAGGGCGAAGAAGAACAAACGCTCTATTATAATTACACCGAAACGTTTGCACGCGGCCGCGCTCGTTTTTTATATTCGTTGGAGGGCGAGGGCTCGAATACGGACAATTATTTCACGCAAGTCGAGGGCTATCTTTCCAAGTATTTCTTTGACGGAAACGGCAAGGCGGATTGGGAAAACGGCACTTTGGACGAGGAAAAAGTAAAGGCGGATTTCCGTGCGCGTGTTAGAAAAGACAAGCGTTTCAAGACGGAAGCGCAGCTCATCGTAGGCGAAGCGAACGATATCAAGCGTTTGGAAAGCTATCGCGAGGCGTTGAAAGAGTTTTATAAGTATCTCAAAACGGACAAAATCGTGCAATTTGAGACGATCACGTACACCGACTACAACAATGAGGAACAGAGTATCACCTGCTATTTGAACTTAAATCCGTCCAAACCGAGAATTGATCCGACGACGGGCGAACAAGCGGTAGATGATGAGCAAGGGTATTATTTATACGATGAAACCGTCCCCGAAGACGGCTTGACGAAATACCTTTCCTACAACGAGGATCTTGGCAAAAACGACGGCACTACCAAGCTCAATAAAACCTCGAAAAATATGTGCGTAGGCTTTTTGTCTATGAACAGCTTGGAAAGCAAGTACCGCGTGGAAGAGGGTTTCCAAACGGAATGCTTATTCCTTGTCAACGCCTTAATTCGGGCGGCGCACGGCATAAATTAAACGAAAGAGGAACGGCGAAAACCGTTCCTTTCTATTCTTAAATGCGGCCGACCTTGTTGTCGGCACTTATATATGTGAGGAGGGTGTATGCGTACTGTTTTTAAAGACGAAAAGGTGCTAAAAAACTGTAAAATTGCACAAATGCTGCAAAATCAACCGCCCCACCTTTCCTTTCATACCCCCGGGCATAAAGCCTTTGGGTGGGATATTACCGAACTTACTTATTCCGACAATCTCGCGTCCCCGACGGGGTGTATCGCCGAGGCGGAAAAGGATATCGCAAGCCTACTCGGCGCGCAAAAAAGCTTTATCTTAACAGACGGGAGCACCTCGGGCGTTTTATCTATGCTCTATGCGGCAAAAAGCTTGGGCGTAAAGCGGATTTTAACCTCGGAAAACGCGCATAAAAGCGTGTTCAACGGCTGTGCGGCGCTCGGTTTAGAGCTTCTTCTCTATCCCACTAAAATAAGCAAAAAAATACCGTTACCCCCTACCATGTACGCGTTGAAATGCGAATACCCCTCTCTTTTAGAGGGTGCGGACGCGTTGCTGTTCACCTCGCCCGACTATTATGGAAACGTGGCGGACTTATCGAATATCCGCGCTTATTGCGACCAAACGAAAAAGCTTCTTCTTATCGACGGCGCGCACGGCGGGCATTTGCATTTCCATAAAGAAATATACGCGGGCGCGTATGCGGATATGTGGGTGGACGGTGTACATAAGAGTTTGCCTGCCTTCACGCAGGGCGCGGTGGTTTCGGCAAGGACGGGGGTATGTGCCGACGCGCTGCAAAAGGGAGTGGATATTTTCCGCACCACAAGCCCCTCTTATCCGATTATGGCGTCGGTGGAATACGCGGTGAAATATCCGCAAAATACAGAGCTTGAAAAACAGGTAAAAGCGTTTGCCGGCAATCCGCGCATTTATCAAAATACGGATTGGACAAAGCTTTGCGCCTTGGTTGGCAAAAACGCGTTTACGGTGGAAAAAATCTTGCAAAACGAGGGGATTTACGCGGAGTTTTGCGACGGAAACGTGCTCTGTTTCTATCTCTCGCCCGCAACCGAGCTTACCGATTTTGAACGGTTAAAAAATAGACTAAAAAGCTTGTTTTTAGAATTTCCGCTTACGGTGGACGAGGAAAAAGACGGCGCGCAGGCAGTCCGCATGGAATTGTTGGACGGCAAAACGGAGTGGTTACCGCTTGACGAGGCGGTTGGGCAAGTGAGCGCGGCGTTTTGCGGTTTGTTTCCGCCCTGCACCCCCCTTCTTTTGCGCGGGGAAGTGATTACCAACGAAAAAATAGACCTCTTCAAGAGGGCAACGCACACTTTTGGATTGAAAAATGGAAAAATCGCCGTATGGAAAGGGGCGAAAAAGGAATAAACTATATGGAAAAGACGGGTAAATTTATCACTTTTGAGGGCTGTGACGGTTGCGGTAAGAGTACGCAATTAAAAATGCTTAGCAATTATTTGACAGAAAAGGGTATTCCGCATATTTTCACGCGTGAGCCGGGCGGCGGTAAGATTTCCGAGGCGATCCGTGAAATTTTATTAAGCGGTAAAAATATGGAAATGACGGACGAGTGCGAGGCGCTTTTGTATGCCGCGTCGCGCGTGCAACACCTTCGCGACAGGGTTGACCCTGCTCTTCAAGAAGGCAAGCTCGTCATTTGCGATAGATACGTGGATTCCTCGTTGGCGTACCAAGGCTACGGCAGGGGATTGGGCGTGGAATTTATTGGAAAAATCAACGCATATGCGTTGGAAAACTACCTGCCCGACGTTACGATTTTTATCGACCTTAGCCCCGAGGCGGCGTTCAAGCGCAAGCACGGCGCGGATCAAAACGATAGATTGGAATTGGCGGGTATGGAATTCCACAACCGCGTTTACGAGGGCTTTAAGGCGCTTGCGAAAGAAAACCCCGACCGTTTCGTTTGTATCAACGGCGAACAAACGCCCGATGAAATTTTTGCGCAAGTCCTTTCCGCGCTTAAAGAAAAAGACTGTTTATAAGGAGCGGAAGGTTAGCTTATGCAGGTTTGGGAAATTCTGCTTTTGGCGCTTGCCGTGTCGATGGACGCGTGTGCCGTGGCGATGACGGACGGAATGTGCGACGCGAAAATGTCCGTAAAACGCACTTTGCTTGTCGGAGTGTTTTTCGGCGCGTTCCAAATGTTGATGCCGATTATCGGTTACTTCGTTGCCGCGCTCGTTGCCAACGCGTTTTTACAAACTTTTGAAAAAATTTCCGCTTGGGTATCCTTTGCTTTGCTTGCTTTCTTGGGCGGAAAAATGCTTGTCGAAAGCATTATGGAAATTGTCAAGACAAAGCGCGAAAAAGGGCAAACGGGCGGGGCATGTACGTGTCCAACCGAAAAAGACAAGAAAAAACCGTGGATTTTGCAACTCACCTTGCAAGCAGTCGCGACCTCTATCGACGCGTTGGCGGTAGGCGTTACGTTGAAGATGGCGGCTTTAAGTGAAATCGGTCTTGCGATGGGTGTTTGGGGCGCGACGGCGGTGATTGGCGCGGTAACCTGCGGACTTTCTATCGCGGCGGTGTTTATCGGCAAAAAGGTGGGCAATAAGCTTGCGGATAAGGCGGGCTTGCTCGGCGGTGCAGTGTTGCTTGCTATCGGTATTAAAATCCTTATCGAGGGTTTGATATAACCAAAAAAAGCAATCGCGAGTGCAAAAAACAGACAAAATCCGCATAGTTTTGTGTGTAAATGGTGAACGTTTGTTAAATGTTTTAAATATCCGCGTAGAAACGCTTGAAAAAGCGGCGTTGATATGATAAAATAAAGCAACGAAAGGCGCGAGGAAGAAAAAAGCGTAGCTTCTTGTTTAAAATCGGCGCGGCTCGTTTATAAATTTGGTAAACAATGTAAATAATTCGCTAGTACGAGGCGAAAGGAGTTTATTTTGAGAAAGAAGACAAGAATTTTTTGGTGGATATTATTGGGCGTCGTTCTGCTTATAGTGGGCGGGATTGTCATCTATAATATCGTGAATAAAGGTGTGTCGTTGAACTTCACGGAAATGTGGAAGCTTATCGAAACGGGCAAGTACGGTGACAAGCCTATCGAGATTGAAAAAATCATTTGGGACGCATATGAATGGACGGCTATTTCCAAGGAAGGCCATAAATTTTATGCGATTGGCCCGAGCATGTACACGGCAAGCATGGACGTGTTTACAATGTTAGATGCATGGGCGAATAAAGGGATTTCTATTTCCTACACCGACCCCAACGCGGGCAGCGTTTGGTCGAGCCTTCTTCCCTTCTTGGGTATTTTGCTCGTAGGCTTCTTGTTCTTTATGTTGATGCGTAGCGCAACGAACGTGAACAATCCGACGATGAGCATGGACCGTTCCAGAACGCGCGCACAAAACAACGTGCAAGTTCGTTTCTCCGACGTGGCAGGCGCAGAGGAAGAAAAAGAGGAATTGCAAGAAATCGTGGAATTCCTCAAATCCCCCAAAAAATTCTCGAATTTGGGTGCAAGAATCCCTGCCGGCGTCCTCTTGGTAGGCCCTCCCGGTACGGGTAAAACCTTGTTTGCCAAAGCGGTTGCAGGCGAGGCAGGCGTGCCCTTCTTCTCCGTTTCCGGCTCGGACTTCGTAGAAATGTACGTCGGTGTGGGTGCAAAGCGTGTGCGCGAGTTGTTTGATATGGCAAAGCGCAGTCAGCCTTGTATCATCTTCATTGACGAAATCGACGCGGTAGGTAGGCGCAGAGGCGCGGGCTTGGGCGGCGGCCACGATGAACGTGAGCAAACCCTCAACCAAATCCTCGTGCAAATGGACGGCTTTGAAAGCAACGACGGTATCATTATTATGGCGGCAACCAACCGTGCGGATATCCTCGACCCTGCTTTGCTCCGTCCCGGTCGTTTTGATAGACAGATTACGGTCAACCTGCCCGACGTTAAGGGTAGAGAACAAATTTTGAAAGTGCACGCAAGAAACAAACCGATGGCGAAAGACGTCAACTTCAAGACGGTTGCGCGTATCACCGCAGGTTTCTCGGGCGCGGAGCTTGCCAACCTTCTCAACGAAGCGGCAATCCTTGCGGCGCGTAAGGGCAAAAAAGCCATTGGCAACTTGGAGCTTTACGACGGTATCAACAAGGTGCTGATGGGCCCGCAAAAGAAGAGCCGCGTCGTTACCGAATCCGACAAGCGTTGCACGGCTTACCATGAAGCGGGGCACGCAGTTTTGGCTTGTCTTTGCAAGCATTGCGATCCCGTCCACGAAGTTTCGATTATCCCTCGCGGCCACGCGGCGGGCTACACGATGACAAGACCGGATACGGACGACAACGACGTTTCGTACAACAAACTTATCGACAATATTTGTATGTCGCTCGGCGGCAGAGTTGCGGAAGAGCTCGTCATTCAAGACATTACGACGGGTGCAAGCGCCGACCTTCGACACGTATCCGACATTGCGCGCCGTATGGTTACGCAGTGGGGTATGAGCGACAAGCTCGGCTTGGTGGCGTATGATTCCGACCAACCCGTATTTATGGGTATGGAATACGGACAGCAGAGCCGCGGCGGCTACTCGCAGGAAACGGCGGCGGCAATCGACGAAGAAATCCGTCGCTTGATCGCCGAAGCGCACGAACGCGCGACCAAGCTTTTGAAAGAAAACCGTTCCATCCTCGATAATATGTCCCGTGTGCTTGTGGAAAAAGAAACAATCTACACCGAAGAAGTGAAGATGCTCATGGACGGCGCGACGGCGGCGGAAGTGATTGCGGATATGGAAAAGCGTGAGGGTGAGCACGACGCGAACCCGTTTGGCAGAGCCAGTCACGAGCCTACCCAAGAAGTAAAAGCGGAAAGCGAGGCTACGCCCGCCCAAGAAAACACGGACAACGCGGAAACGGCGGAAGAGCCCGTAAGCGCGCCTAAAACAGCGGATGCGGAAAAGAATATTAACGACGAAACGTCCGTAAGTGAAGTTGCGGACGAGCCGCAAGAGGTTGAGGAAACTGCACTCGTTGAAGATGTTGCTTCCGAACAGGCGGTATCGGCGGAAGAGAACGTTCAAGAGACGGCAAACACCGAAGAAAAGGATTTGGTTCAAGAGGAACTTGCTGCACAGGACGTAGCTCTGTCCAAGCAAGAAACCCCCGATTTAATCCAAGAAAACAAGAAGAAGAACGTCGTGTTTGGGCATATTAAAAGAGTAAAAAAAGACAAATCTAACGATGGCGATAACGAATAATCAATAAAAGAAAACGGAGCTACTCAAAAAGGTTGCTCCGTTTTTCACAAAAAATCGTTAAAAATGTAAAATAAGAGGGGCAGGTATGCGTTGAAGCTGCCCAAGGTGGATTATGAAAAAGCAAAAAAGAGCGGATTCCTTCCGCGTGGATTACGAAAAACGGACAGTGAGCATAGAAAAAATCCTGCCGCAGGTTTCGTTCGATGCCTTCGATAGAAAGCTGCTGCGTGCGCGCGCGGCGCATTTCTTGTTGAATGGCGTCCCCGAATTTTCCGTGAACGAGCAAGAGGACGGCACCTACCGTCTTTTGGCGGCGGACGGGGATTTCTATGCCGCGAAATCGGTGGGCACGAAAGAATTTATCGTGCGTGTCTATCGCTTTACGGGCGAAAATGAAGAAGCCTTTTCTTGTATCGAAAACTTAAAAACGAACACCCTCGGCGCGATTGAAGAGGGGTATTTAATGCGTAAATTAGTGGAATTTGGGCTTACGCAGGACGATATTGCCTCGCTTGTTGGGCGTTCCCGCCCCGCTGTGGCAAACACCCTTCGTTTGCTCACCCTTTCTCCCGAGGTGATAGGACTTATTGAAAGCGGACAGCTTTCCGCAGGACACGCAAGGACGCTCGTTCGCGTGCCGTCAAGCCAACAGTTGGCATTCGCGCAGGAGTGCATCAAGCGCGGATATTCCGTCCGTGAAATGGAAGGGGCGGTTAAGGCGTTTTTGACGCCCGACGGTGATGAGGAAGCGCAAAAGCAAGCGCGTTCCGCGGCGAAAAATGCGGAAATCAAGGCGCTTGTACAACGTATGCGCTCGGTATTTAAAACGAAAGTTTCCTTAATCGGCAACGAGAAAAAGGGGCGCATTTACATAGATTATTATTCCACCGAGGATTTGTATCGCTTTGAGGAATATTTGGATATGATTGAAAGCTTTTCGCGCGATTAATCGCGTACATGGTGGCTATGAGTAAAACAAAAACTCCCGTTTTGCAACGGGAGTTTTTTGCTACTTAAATCTTTTTAGACTTAAAAAGAATGGAAAGGATAATGCCGACTACGGAGTAAATTTCTATAAACCCCGCCAAAGCCCAAAGGATAAGGCGGACAAATAACCCCCAAAAGCTGTTGACGTGAATAAAAAAAGGCAAAGCGCCAATAGGAATGCCTGCAAGAAGGGCAGCCAATACGTAAATAAGAATACTCGTAAAAAGGGATTTCGTGAAGGAAAGAGGGAAGAATTTTTTAAAGAACATGACGCGCCTCCTAAATATTTTTTCGGTTTTATTATAATAGATTGGCAAAAAAATGTCAAGTGCTCTTTGCAAAATTTCGTTTTGTATAAAAAATAAAAACCCCGTTTTCACAACGGGGTTTTACTTTTGTTTTTCGATTATTTAATCACTTTCAATGCCAACAAAATAGAAACGACGATGCCGCCAAGCACGTATAATTCTGCGAGGATAGAAATACCGCGAAGTAACCAACCGATAACCGTGCCTGCTACGGGAATCCAACCCGTCATCCAACCTGCAAGACCGATGATTGCGCCCATAACGATAGCTGCGATGATGTAAACAATCAAGCTCACTACGAGAGATTTCTTGTAAGAGAGAGGAAAAAGCTTTTTCAAATCCATGGTGATACCTCCAAAATTCATTCTATAATATAATATTTGGCTTTGGTAAAAATGTCAACCGAATTTTTAATTATTTTTGTGAAAATTAGATAAAAATTACTTTTCTTCCTTATTTTCGTCGTCGGGTTTATTTTCCGTGTTTAAGAAGTCGGGCTCGGGCTCGTTGGGGCTCTTTTTCTCATGCAGCTTTTTGAAAAGCAGCACGAATAAGAAGAACACACCCGCACCTACCGCGCAAATGAGTGCGTAGGGTAAGCCGCCGAACGTGCCCGCAGGTAAAATCGCCGCAAGGCAAAGGGCGGAAAGAATGGTGAAGATAATGCGAAGTACTTTCATATATGCCTCTGTCTTTATATATATAATATATTGTATCACGCGCGCGCGTAGAAAGTCAAGCCGCGCCAAAGCAATAAAAAAAGAAAAAGGAATAAAACGTAAAAATTTTGGCAAAACTTGTATAAATGGCAAAAATTTAGTTGACAATGAAGGAAGAAAGTGTTAATATAGACAAGCTGTAAGGCGGAGACGCGAAAAAAAGATTTGTCAAAAATTTTTAAAAAACTTTAAAAAAGTGTGAAAAAACAGTTGACAAAGGTAAAAGGCTTGTGGTATTATATACAAGCTGTCGCGGCGGAAGCCAAGCGGTATGGGCTGTAGCTCGTTTTAAGAAGATTAAAAATGGAATAAGAAAGAAATGAGATTTTATTTGACAATATGCAAATGAAAGGTAATTTCCGTTAATTTTTCAAAGAACTTGAAGAAAAATTCAAGTAACCTTGAAAGCAAGTCAGCAAAGAGATAACAAATAGTTAGAGCCGTTGTTGCTTTTTAGCGAAGCAATGACTTTAAACAATTAAACTTAAGAGTTTGATTCTGGCTCAGGATGAACGCTGGCGGC
>JAFTMQ010000009.1 GCA_017452305.1 Clostridia bacterium
CAAGGACGCGTGTATGCCTTGCATTTCCATCGGCGAGCACTGCCAAAAGCCCTATCCATGTTGGTATTACCAGCATTGCTCCGCCACACAAAAGGAAGAATAATTCTTCCGCTTTTCACGCAAACCAAGCAAAGTCAAAACGGCTTTGCTTTTTTTGTTCTAAATCGGGAAAACGGCGCATAAGATAAACCAAAAGCAACGCATAAGGAGAACTGCTATGAACCAAGAAATCGAATATGCGGAAATGTTGGAAATCCCCGTTTCCACCGTCAACGTCGTGCGTAAAAAGCGCCGTAAAAAGAATGAAAAAAACACGCCGCCCATCCTCGCGAAAAACGTGGAAAATATCCCCTTGCAAAACGCGGCTTCGCTTGCTCCCCCTTTAAAGGACACGGTGATTGCGCAGGTGAACGAGCGGATAGGGGAAGAGAGTGAAAACGCGGAAACGCCCACTTCCACCCCCGAAAATCAACCCGTTTACACCCCCGCCGAGGAAATCCAAAACGAGGGCGCGTTGCGCCTTGACCCCGTACCCGAACGCATCGACACCGTCCGTCTTTACGCCGAGGACGAAATGCAGGATTTTGCACGGAACGGCTACGCTTCTATCGAGCCAAATCCGAACGAAAAACAAGAAAATCCCCCTACCATGTACGAGACGAGCGACAAGAAAATGCCGAAAGCCGTGCGCGTTGCGCTCGGTGTAGAGTTTGCTTGTGCGTGCGCGCTTTGCGGTGCAATTTTCCTCACCAACGTCTTTATGCCAGGCAGCGCGATCAACACCTTTTTTAGGGGTATGATGGGGGTGCAGGACGCGCAGACGGTCAACAACCGCGTCTATTCGGATTTCGAGCTTTCCCCGATTGTTAGCGATTATTCGGGCGTTACCCTCAACTTATCCGAAGCGGGCGTTTTGTCCTTCACGGACGAGTGCTGCGTCTATCCCGCCGCCGACGGCGAAATTGCGGAAATCACCAAGACGGAAAACGGCTACACGGTGAAAATCCGTTATTCCACCACCTTTACGGGCGTGTTTAACGGGCTTGACCAAGTATTCTATTCCGTGGGCGATAAGGTAAAGGAAAACGTGCCCGTGGGCTTTTCCGACGGGGAAACGGAAGTGCAGGTAACGATGTATTCCAGCGGCGAGCTTCTCAACTGCTTCCGTTTGACCGAAGAAAACTGCCTCGCTTGGGTAAACGAAGAATAAAGGGGTATCGGCTTGAAACGCAATATGAAACACCCGAAAAGCAGTACGAAAAACGGACGGAAAACCCGTCCGTTTTCTACTACAAAAGCACCTTCATTTCTTCGTATTTTTCGCTTTTTCCGCCTGCACCCACTCTTTCTCGCCGTCGGTATTTTTTACGCCTTGAAAGGGGAATTATTCCTCTTTCTTATTAGCACGATTGTAGCCGTCCAACACGAGTGTGCGCACGCATTCGCCGCCGCCAAGCTTGGGTATAAGCTGCGCTCGATCGTGCTTATGCCCTTTGGCGCGGTCATCGACGGAGATTTACGCTCTATTTCGCTAAAAGACGAGCTTTACGTAGCGCTTTGCGGCCCGATTTGCAACCTCGTTACGGCGGGGTTTTTCGTCGCATTATGGTGGTTGACCCCTACCATGTACGCATTCACGGACGTCGCGTGCTATTCCTCGCTCGCGATTGCACTTGTCAATTTACTCCCTGCTTATCCCTTGGACGGCGGGCGGGTGCTCCGTTGCATTCTTGCGCGGATTTTTAAAAAATCTATCCTTTCCGAACAGAAAGCCGAGGCGCGCGCCATGAAAATTTGCCGCGTAATCACCCTGCTTTTTTCCGCCGCCTTTGCCGCGCTGTTTATTGTGCAATGTACACGCGGAAGCGCGAATATTTCCGCGCTCATTTTCGCCGTATTTTTGGGCGCGAGCGGGTTTGGAAGCACCAACAAAGCCGCCGTGTACGAGCGTATGAATTTTTCCGCGCAAAATACCTTAAAAAGAGGGGCGGAAATTCGGCGGGTGGCGGTGCTTGCCTCTTGCCCGATTAAGGACGTCCTGCGGTTTATTTCCAAGGAAAGCTATTTGGTGGTGGAAGTATATGACGAACAGGAAAATCACTTATTCAATCTTTCACAAAATCAACTGTCCGATTTGTTCGCACGCGCAAAAACGCCCTACGATCCGCTCGGTTCTTTTTATTCCAAAGAATAAAAACACCCTCCATGCGGCGCAAAATAGGCGGTTGCTAATTTTTCCAATTACGAAATCTTCTTTTTTTATGAAAAACACTTTACAACCCACGAATAAAGTGTTATAATAAGGCAGTATGTCGCGCATATATAATGTACGCACTACGCGTACCCGTGCGGTTGGACAACCCCACGTCCGCGCGAATACCCCAAACCAACGAAAAAATATTATCGAAAGATAGGAAGGAGGAACGGATGCAAGAAAACGTTCAAAAGGAAGAAGGCGGCGTTAGCTTATTAGAGATATTGCGACTTCTTCTTAGCAAAATCAAAATTTTAATCCTCGTTGTGCTTGTTGCAGGTCTTGCAGGGGGCAGCTTTGCTCTTTACACGTCTTGGAACGATTTACATTTCGGCACGAGCGTAGAATTCTACGTCAACCCCGAAAAACCCAAAGCAACGAACGGAAACAACGCGAGCCAATTCGGCGTTTACGGTGCTTACGGCAGACACGTCATGGATAACATGGTCAAGCTGTTGGAATCGGAAAGCTTTACCGAACAGCTCCTTTTAGACGGTAAAATCTTGCCCAAGCTTAAATTTGTGGCGGGCGAAACCACCCCTCTTGGCGAAGTACTTGAGTCGGGCACTTCTTGGGCTTGGGTAAAAGAACCCTCACAGGAAGAAAGAGACGCCGCCCCCCAAGACAAGGTTTGGGCTTACGACGAGTTGGAAAACGCTTTGAAGGAAGCGGAAATTGCACGCGGTTTAGCAAATCAAAACGTCGGCAAATTAGAGCAATATACGTTATCCTTAACCGACCTCACCAAAACGTTCAACAGTATGTCTTTGCTAATGGCAGATGAATGGCTTGCGTTGCACTTAAATAATAAGCTTGCCAACGCGTCCTTCAACCAAGAAGAATACGACGATAAGGTGGCTACCCTCACGGAAACCTCTCCCGAATACAACGATTTCAAGAAGCTTATCAGTCTTTACGATAAAATGACGGCTACCGAAGCGCAAATCGAGAGTGTACAAGCGGATATTAAGGATCTCAACGAGGTCTTCTTCCAAAGAGCAGACGATTTGGAAAAGGTTGCTTTGGATTTGTGGCGCGCAACCCCCGGTTATAAGTCTGTTTTGAAAAATTATTCGAAAGCGGTTAGCTATTCCTACCTCGAAGCAAACGCAGACATTGACGACGCAAACAACCTTGCTCGTTCGTTCATCTACGTAAAAATCGCCGTGGTAGGCGAGCAAAACCAACCCTTCGCAGAAGAGGTGCATAGACGCGTTAAGGATATCGTTCCCGAATTCGTTAAAAACAACATGACCGTTCCCACCGACTACGAGGGTACGAACTGCGAACGCATTACGCGTACGGACGAAATCCACAGAACCAACCCCAACCACCGCACGACGCAGGTCATCAAATACGGCTTGTTGTTCGGCGCGGCAGCGCTTGTCATTGCGGCAGTGGTAATCATTATCGTAGATAAATCGGATAAGCGTCTCCGTGATACGGAGGTTATCACCAAAAAATTCAACGTGCCTATCCTTGGTATCGTTCCTTCGATTGACGAATTGAACGAAGAATCACACGCAAGAAAGGTCGCTGCAACGAAAGCGCCTAAAAATACCAATCAGGAGGCGAAATAATGGGTCTTTTCACGAAATTAACGGCTAAAATCAGCTCGCACGCACACGCGCAACGCGCAAACAGAGCCTCCAAAAAACACAAGAAACACTCCCACCGCGCGGAATATTTGCTCAGCAAGGACACTCCTTTCGACGTAACGGAAGCCTTCCGTAACCTCAAAGCGTCCCTTTCCGTTTCCGTCCCTAAAAAGGAACACGGCGTTTCCATTATGGTTACGTCCGCTTATCCCGAGGACGGTAAAACGACGGTTACCACCAACCTCGCTTTGATGTTCGCGCAATCGGACGCAAAGGTTATTTTGGTGGACGCGGATATCCGTAAGGGCCGTATCGCAAAATATTTCAAGCGTAAATCTTCACCCGGCCTTTCCGATTGCTTGTCCGGCCAAAACAGCTTGGACGACGTAATCCATCATTCCCACATCAACGAAAATCTTTCGTATATTACCTGCGGTACGCACTCGCCTCGCCCCTACGAATTGTTGGAAAGCGAGGAAATGAAGAAGCTCATTCAAGAGCTTTGCCAGCGTTTCGACTACGTAATCATCGACACGCCCCCCGTGCTTTTGATTTCCGACGCGTTGGCGCTTGCGCCCTCGACGGACGGCGGCGTGCTCGTTTGCCGTCACCAAGTTTCGTATATCAGCGATATCGAACGCGCAATCAATACCTTGAAATTTGCGAAGGTAAACCTTCTCGGTATCGTTGTAAACGACTACAAAGCGCCTAAGGTAAGCGCATACGGCGGTTATAAGAAATATTATTACTATAACTCCTACGGCTATGGCTACGGCTCTACCAATCCCGAAGATACGGACACGGCAGAGGAAACGCCTGCAACGCCCCAAAACGCAACGGAAGAACAAAACTAATCGAAAGATAAATACGGAAAAAGGGTGGGATTTCCCGCCCCTTTTCTTTACCAAACTTCAAGCTTGCCTATTGCAAGCTTAATAAAAGCCCGTCCGAAACCACCAACCCGCACCGCAACGACGCTCTGTGAAAGAACGAACGGCACGTAGTAAGACATAGTCAAGGCTCCAAAAATGGCTTATCCAACATACGACGCCCACACGTTCGTTATTATATTAAAAAACGTCACTAACACGCTAAGACTGCGTCAAGGCTCAGCCTTGTTTAAGGAAGGGCGTTTTTGGGTAAAAATAAATATATGGAAAAACTCAACTTTAATGAACTGATATCAAATAACATACTCCCCGTCATTCCCTTGCGCGGCAAGGTCGCTTTCCCGCACGCAAACATCTCGTTTGAGGTCGGCAGAAGCAAGACCTTAAAGGCTGTGGAAAAAGCAACTGCCACGGATAAAATCGTATTTATTCTCACGCAACGCAAAACGGAAAAGACGGACGTTACGCCCGACGATTTATACTCCGTCGGCTGCGTAGCGCGCATCAAGCAAGCCGTTCAACTCTCGGGCGGCGTCGTTCGCGTGCTCTGCGAGGGCTTATATCGCGCCAAAGCGCGCTCGGTTTCCGTAGAGGGCGGCTTATTCCAAGCCGTCGCAGTTCCCATCTTCACCGTCCACGGCGACGAGGTGTTGGAAGAAGCGTATTTCCGCACGGCAAAAGCGCTCGTCAAAGACGTGCTTGCCACGGACGGCAAAATTAGCAAGGACGTTTTATCCAAGCTCGACCAATACGAAAACGCGGAAGATTACATGGACCAAGTCATCGCGAATATGCGCGTCCGCACGGAAGTCAAGCAACGCATCTTGGAAGAAGACAGAATTATCGAGCGTTTCAAGCAATTTGAACGCTGCTTAAACGACGAGTTAGAAATCTCGAAAATCGAGAAAAAAATTGCCGATTCCGTCCGTCAAAGCATCGACAAAAACCAAAAAGAATACTTCCTGCGCGAACAGTTAAAGGCTATCCATAACGAGCTTGGCGACGACGGCAAGGAAGAGGACGAATACCGCGCGAAAGTGCTTGAAAAACGCCTTCCGCAGGACTTGGAAATCAAGTGCTTAAAGGAAATCGACCGTTTGGGCAAAATGCCCTCGTCCTCGGCGGAATATACGGTGATTGCAAGCTATTTAGAGCAAGTCCTCGCTCTGCCTTGGACGGAAGAAACCAAGGATACGGAAAGCCTTAAAGCGTGCGCTAAGGTCTTGGACGAAGACCACCACGGCTTGGAAAAAATCAAGGAACGTATCACCGAATATCTTTCCGTTTTGAAATTGACAGGCTCGATGAAAGCGCCGATTTTGTGCTTTGTCGGCCCCCCTGGCGTCGGCAAAACGAGTATTGCAAAATCCATCGCGCGCGCGCTCAATAGAAAATTCGTGCGTATGAGCCTCGGTGGCGTGAAAGACGAAGCGGAAATCCGCGGTCACCGCCGTACCTACATCGGCGCAATGCCCGGCAGAATTTTGTACGGCATGAAAAACGCAGGCACGATAAATCCCGTGTTCTTGCTCGACGAAATTGACAAAATCACGTCGGATATGCACGGCGATCCGTCCAGCGCACTGTTGGAAGTACTCGATCCCGAGCAAAATTCCACCTTCCGCGATAGATATCTCGAAGCGCCCTACGATTTGAGTAAAGTGCTCTTTATCACCACGGCAAACTCGCTTGAAACCATACCTACCCCCTTGCGCGATAGAATGGAAATCATTCAGCTTTCGGGCTATACTATGGAAGAAAAGCTGGAAATTGCCCGCAAATACCTCATTCCCAAACAGCTCACCGCGAACGGCTTAACGTCGGCGCGCGCGAGATTTACGGAAGAGGGTATCCGCACGGCAATCGAAGGCTATACTCGCGAAGCGGGCGTCCGCACTTTAGAGCGCACCATCGGCTCGATTTGCCGCAAGATTGCGGTACAGTACGCCGACGATAAAACCCTGCCTAAGATAACGGTAAACAAGGACAAGGTGTTTGAACTTTTAGGCGTTGTTAAGTACAAAAAGGACGAGGAACGCTTTGTTTCCGAGGTGGGCGTTGTCAACGGCTTGGCGTGGACGGCGGTCGGCGGCACAACCTTGACCGTCGAGGCGACGGCTATGCAAGGCAAGGGCGAATTAAAGCTCACGGGTCAGCTTGGCGACGTAATGAAAGAATCCGCGCTCGCGGCGCTCTCGTTCATTCGCGCCCACGCCGAAAAGTACGGTATTGACTACGAAAAATTCACGCAAACGGACTTGCACGTCCACGTCCCCGAGGGCGCAACCCCTAAGGACGGCCCGAGCGCAGGCATTACGATGGCAACGGCAATTTTGTCCGTTTTAACGGGCAGAAAGGTGCGCGGCGACGTCGCGATGACGGGCGAAATCACGTTGCGCGGCAGAGTGTTGCCTATCGGCGGCTTAAAGGAAAAAGCGCTTGCCGCACGCCGTTTGGGTATCAAAACGGTGATTATGCCTTACGATAACGCAAACGAGCTGCCCGAATTGCCCGACGTGCTTAAAAACGAAATCACCTTTATCCCCGTCAAGCGCGTGGACGAGGTGTTCGATATCGTTTTAGAGGGCGGCGACGCTTTCGAGCTGTATAAAACGGAGCAAAAACCGCAAAAATTGCGTAAACGCACCCCGAAAACCTTGCCCGTCATTAGCGAGCAACCCTCTCACGACGGCGTTCGCTGTAAATAAAAACTCTTCCAAAATTCAGCACTCAACACTCAGCATTTATCACTTAGGACTATACCATGTACGAGATGAAACAAGAAAAACAACAAAACACCCCGCCCGCAGTCGTCATTAAAAACGCTACGTTTATCACGAGCGCGGCGACGAAAGAGCAGTTCATCACACCCAACAAGCCGATGATTGCCGTATGCGGAAAATCCAACGTTGGCAAAAGCTCGTTTATCAATATGCTTGCCAACCGCAAAAAGCTCGCCAAGACGAGTAGCGAGCCGGGCAGAACCCGCCTTGTCAATTATTTTGACTTTGGCGAATTTATCCTTGCGGACTTGCCGGGGTATGGTTTCGCGCGCGTTTCCAAGGGCGAAAAAATCAAATGGGCTAAGACGCTCGATAGCTTCTTTAAGGATAAGGATAAAATCGCGCACGTGTTTATGCTTGCCGATTCCCGTCACGATCCTACGGAAGACGACGTGCAAATGATGGAATTTTTGCATTTCCACACCTTGCCGTTCACGGTGGTACTCACCAAAGCGGACAAGCTTTCGCGTATGAAGTTGAAAGAGCATATCAAAGCGATTGCAGCGGATTTATACCTCACGCCGAATAATATGCTCGCCACGAGCGCGGAAACGGGCTACGGCAAAGCGGAAGTGTTGCAAAAAATCCGTCAAATTATCGACCTTGCCCTCACCCCTACCGAAAAAGAAGAAGACGAGGAAGAGGACGAAAGCGAAGAATAATTACATATTAAGAACTAAAAAAGGGACGACAGCGTTTTGTCGTTCCTCTTTTTATATAATCATTTCCTTTCAATTAACTTTCTTTTACTTTCTTTACGTCAATATTCCGTCAAAGCTTTCATCAAAAATTTCACACAATTGCGCTAATAATGCGTAGCTTGGTTCACAAATTCCGTTTTCCCACGCACTCACCGTCCGTTGGTCAACGCCCAACTCTTCCGCAAGCCTCTTCTGCGACAGTCCTGCACTTTTTCGCAAAATCCGCAAATTTTCCGCAAACCGCACGACTATTTTTGCCGTGCTACCCAAATCCTTCTTTTCTTCCGCCATTTTCTTTCCTGCACCATCATTTCTTTAATTAAATGTTACCAATTTTTTTAGTATTATTCTTGACATACCAATTTTTTTGGTATATAATTAAAAAAAGCTTTCAAGGGGGAAGGTTTTATGTATTACGACATGAATGAAGAGGAAAAAGTTGTTTTTAAGCAAAAATTATACGAACAATTAAATTATGGACGTTTGCGCCAAATGGAAAAATCGTTAAAACTGCTTCATTTTTTCTTTTGGGGGTTGGTGACGCTCACCGTCGTTTTAGGCCTTGTCACCGCTTTTACGTATATGTTCACGTTTAGCATAATTCTGGGCTCTATAGGTCTTATATTTTTGATATGGACGTGTATATTTATCAAGCCTTACAAGGACGGTGTTAAAACACTTAAAAAGAATTTAAATGATTTTATAATGGAAATAAGTAACGGCAAAATGACCTATGACGAATATAAAATTTGTAAAAATCGATTGATGTAACGAGGTTTATTATGAATGAAAATACTCCCACAAAAGAAAACCAGAAACTCCCCGCAACGGAAAAGCAAATTTTCCAAATCAAAAGCGTAGTTTTTAAAAACAATACTTTATGTTTAATCCCATTTATTGCTATCCTTTTGATGGTGATATTGTTTTTTATTCCGCTCATTCGTGTGGATGTGATTATAGCGGAAGAATATATAAGCTTATTTGATATTCTTATCGCGTCGTCTAAATCGGAAAGCTTGAAGGGACAATTAGCTTACTCTTTGGGCTTTGAAGCGTTCGGTGCCAAACTTCCCGAATCCCTTGATTATAATATTTTCTTGGCTATAATTCTTCCCCCCGTTGAATGTTGGGATTCTCAAAACGTTGCAAAATCTATATTTACAATCATATATTACGTCTTTTTGGAATGGGGCTTTGTAATGTTTTGCCTTTATTTTATAATAAGAACGTTAATTATGATTATCCCGACGTGTTTGCGGTATGATATAGAACGCTATTTGCGATACGCAACCCCCGAAACGTTTAATGAGTTGTTTTTCTTAAAAGACAAAAGGCTTGTTGAAACGCCGACTTTTATATGTGATTACGAAGAAAATTTCAAAGAAATTCATCGTGAACGTTTAAAAACTCTTAAAGTATCTAAAAAGAACATTCTCAACGGCGTGGTTGTCGAATGCATTGGGTTTAACTTCCTCAATCTTTCTGCGATGTTTTTTCCGTTGGGCATAATTTTTAAAATTATGACGATTGAGGGCGCGTCGGTTAATTTTTTATTACCGTCTTTAATAATTTTGTTTGCTGCTATTATTGTGGTATTTGATATACTTCAACGAGTTCATACAAGAAAATATCCGCTTACTCTAATCCAAAGCCGCGCATTGAAGCGTTTGATTAAAAATTGATAAAATACTTATTTGTTTTATACAAAAAAGGCGAGATGTACTTCTCGCCTTTTTAATTTTTACCACAACGATTTGCAAAGCAAATCAATTCATGGCGGTTTACCGCCAATTCACTTCAAATTTTACTGTGTCAAGCTTCCAGCCAAAAAAAACTCATCCAAAATCGCCAACCCACACGTTCGTTTCTATATTAAAGAACGTAGCTAACACGCTAAGGCTGTGTCAAACTTCAAGTTTGGGCTTGACAAGCACCGTTTTATAATCGGTGTAAATGACAAACCCTGCCTTGCTCTTGTTCGGTTTTTTGACAAATTTCCGCTTGCAATAATCGACGGGGATTTTATCTCCGTCCCGTCCGTCCGAGTAATACGCGCAAATTTCCGCCGCTCTTAAAATAATTTCATCGCGTACCTGCCCCCCTCGTACTGCAATAATGACGTGCGAGGAGTGGTATTTTTGCGTGTGCAACCAAATGTCGTCGGGGGACGCGTCGCGCAGTAATCTATCGTTTTGGATATTGTTCCGTCCCGCGTAAATTTTGAAACCCACGAACTCAAATTCACGGTAGGGCAGAGGGACTTCTTTTTTCTTGCCGCCCACTCTTTCCTTGGGGGCGCGGAGCAAGCCAAGCTCGGTAAGCTCCACCTCAATTTCCTTTAAATCCAAAGCGTTTTCCGCGTTGGCGATAGATACAAGCACGCTGTCCACGTACTCAATTTCCGCCCGCTCGCTTTTAAGCATCGGCGTCAAAACCTCTGCCGTGCGTTTGTGTTTGTTGTAAATTTTGAAATATCTTTGCGCGTTTTTGGCAGGCGAAAGGGTGGCGTCCAACGTAATTTTGACCGTGCCGCCGTTTTCGTCGTACCAATTTTCCAATTCTACACCGCTCATGCCCTTTTCAATGCGGTATAAATTCGCCGTCAAAAGTTCCCCTTTTACGCGGTAATCTTCCGCTTTTTCCGCCTCGCTCAACCGTTCTAACGTATCCTGCAATTTCTTCGTGAGCTTTTTCTTCAAGCCGCGCGCGGTGTTCTCTAACTTGCGCTTTTTATCCTCAAACCCTTTTTTGCTCTCTCGGCGGGTGAAAAATTCGTCCTCGGCTTTACACAAAGAGGGCATTTCCTCGCCGCCGTCCACGTGGAACGCGAAAAAATCCACCGCTTGGCCGTTTTGCAGTTTTAAGCACGGAGCGCACGGCTCGTGCAAGCAAAACTCGCCCACAAATTCCCAAAGAGGAGCGCCGTAAGCGGAAGAAAGGGTGTTTTTCACCGAGCCCGCCCTCTTTACCGCACGCAAAATAATCTCTCTTGCGGTGGGCAAAGCAAGCCCCGAAACGTTCTCAAAAAGGAAAAGAGAAAGGCTCTCTAAATCCACCTCTTCCATACGCGTAGAAAGGTAGGTTTCTAACCGTGAACGCATACCTGCTCCGTCGAAAGGGGATAATTTGTCTTGCGGAACGGGGTATTCGTATCTCGCGCCTGCAAGCAAAACGCGCCTCGTGCTATCTTCCAAAGCCGTCGTTTTTAACGCGCCTAAAATAACCCCTTTTTCCG
>JAFTMQ010000060.1 GCA_017452305.1 Clostridia bacterium
GCGCGCTGGTCAAGCCTTCGCCCGTAGGACCTGCAATCGTGAAGGTCGTGTGCCCTTCGCCGCCAAAGCCGATGCCTGCGTACGAGGGTGCGTTCTTGACGAAGATGGTCGTTTCCACCGCTCTTGCAAAGCGCGTGAGGTGGTCGATATTCTTCGAGTGCATATGCGCCGTGTGGCGATTGCCGTGCTCTGCCTTCACCGCCAAGTCAATCGCTTGGTCGATATTGTCCACGCGGACGATGGGCAGAATGGGCATCATCAACTCTTCTTGTACGAAGGGGTGATTGAAGTCCGTTTCGCAGATGATACAACGAACGTCGGGACCTACGTTGATGCCGATTTTTGCAAGCAACACTGCGGCGTCGCGGCCTACGCAATCACGGCTGATCGTCTTTTTCGTAATGCCCGTTTTCGGGTTCTTTACGTCAACGAGGACGATGTCTGCAAGCTTTGCCGCTTGCTCGCTCGTGATTTTATACGCGCCGTTTTTCTGCATTTCGGAAATGAGCTCGTCCGCGATATTTCTAAACGCGAACACCTCTTTTTCCGCGATACAAGGCAAGTTGTTGTCGAACGAACAGCCGTCGATGATGTCCTTGCCCGCTTTTTTAATATCTGCGGTGTCGTCAACGATTACAGGGGGGTTGCCCGCGCCTGCGCCGATTGCCTTTTTACCGCTGGAAAGCACCGAACGAACAACACCGGGGCCGCCCGTGCAAACGAGCAAGCGAATGTTGGGGTGCTTGTACATAATCTGCGCCGTATCCAAGGTAGGCTTTACAACCGACGCTACGAGGACGCGAGGACCGCCTGCCATTGCGCTTGCGCGGTTGACAAGATCGACTGCGTAGTTAGAGGTTGCGATTGCGTTGGGGTGGGGGTTGAATACCACGCCGTTGCCTGCCGCAATCATACCGATACTGTTGCAGATAACTGTTTCCGAAGGGTTGGTGCTGGGAGTGATACTGCCGACTACGCCGAAGGGCGCCATTTCCGTCAACGTCAAGCCAAAATCGCCCGTTTTGGCTTGGCTTACAATGTCTGCCGTGCCAGGGGTTTTGTCTGCGACGAGAATGTGTTTCGCCGTCTTGTGCGAAACGCGGCCCATCTTCGTTTCCGTTACGCCGAGGTTTGCCATGATAGGCGCTTCCTTACGGCAGAGTTCGCGAATGGCGGTGATGACCTTTTCTCTTTCTTCCAAGGACATCGCGCGGATCGCCTTATAGCCTGCCGTTGCGGCGTCGATCGCGTCGTTCATATCCGCGTAAACGCCGATAAGTCTGCGACCGTTATATTGGGTGGAATCCCAACCGCTCTTTGCGGTCGTTGCTCCGCCCAAATTCTTTATCACTGCGGCAACCACTTCTTCAATTTGAGCTTCTGTCCAATTGATTGCCATAATTTTTTCTCCTTTTAGTCGAAAAGTGAATTTGGTAATTCGGTTTCTATTTAATGCGAAGATCCGAGCAGTTCAAGGCGTCGCGAGTACCCCGATAGGAGCGTACTTGTGCGTACGTGACTGAGGGGCACGGAGCAACAACGCTGAAATGCGACGTAGCTACCCATTAAATTATTTACCGAGTGCCGCCAAAACCTTCTTCGTAATCGCTTCTACAAGCTCTTTGTTTGCGCAGTTGCAAGTTTCGGGTTCGTCGCCGTAGTCGATACCAGGGTGACGGCCGGGAAGGTTCATCTTCTTTCTCAAATCCATAAGCTTTTTAAGCTGATCGTTTGCGATTTCGTGTACGGCGCCAAGGTCCATAGCGTGCTTGCAGATAACCGCGTTGAATTCAACCTCTTCCATAACGAAGAATGCTTTTTGAAGGTTGCAGCCAACCGTCAAAGCACCGTGGTTACGAAGCAAGAATGCGTCGTGGTTTTGGATGTAAGGATCGAGGGAATCGGGAATTTCCATCGTGGAAGGAGTACCGTAATCGCAGGTAGGTACGTCGCCGATGGTAAGTACTGCTTCGGGAAGAATGTACTGGTCAAGGTCGATATCCGCAACGGTGAACGCCGTAGCAACGGGAGGGTGCGCGTGCACAACAGCCGTAACGTCGGGACGTTCTCTGTACACTCTCATGTGCATCTTGATTTCGGACGAAGGGTTAAGCTTGCCTTCAAGCTTCTTGCCGTCTTTATCTACTTTGATGATCATATCAGGGGTAAGGTCGCCCTTGGATACGCCGGTAGGGGTGCAGTAATATTCGTTTTCGCTGATTTTAACGGAGATGTTACCGTCGTTTGCAGCAACGAAGCCTTTCGCCCAAAGTTTGTGACCAACTTCACAGATTTCTTTCTTGATTTCAAAAGGTGATTTCATAGTTTTTTCCTTTCCTTTATATTATTTTTTTATTTTGTCAAATTGAGTGTGTCGAGGGCAATCATATACTCCTCGTTGGTGGGGATTACCAAGGTTTTTACCTTTGCGCCCTTTGCGGTTACGTCCGCAAATTCCCCTCTCGGGCAGGTTTGGTTGATTTGTGCGTCCACCTCAATGCCGAGGAAGGACATATCCTTGCAAACCTCTTCGCGCAGGTCTCTATCGTTTTCGCCGATGCCCGCCGTGAACACGATGGCGTCCACGCCGTTCATTTCCGCGATGTACGAGCCGACAATCTTTTTAATGTTGTGGCAGAGAATTTTCATGGCGAGCTGTGCGCGATAGTTGCCTGCCGCCGCCGCGTCACGGATATCTCTACAATCGCTGCCGAAGCCGGAAATACCCGCCAAGCCCGATTGCTTGTTGAGTAGGTTATCCGCTTCCGCCGCCGTCAAGCCCTCTGCCTTTTGCAGGAAGGTAACGACGGTGGGGTCGATTGCGCCGCTTCTCGTGCCCATAGGTACGCCGTCTTGGGGGGTGAAGCCCATGGACGTATCCACTGCCTTGCCGTTGACCGTCGCCGTGATGGACGAGCCGTTGCCGAGGTGACAGGTGATAATTTTCGCGTCTTTATTGCCGAGGTATTCCGCCGCCTTTGCCGCAACGTATCTGTGCGACGTGCCGTGGAAGCCGTAACGGCGAATTTTGTGTTTTTCGTAAAGCTCGTAAGGGATAGGATAGATATACGCATAATCTTCCATACCCGAATAATACGAGGTATCGAATACGCCGACGTGGTTTACGGAAGGCATAACCTCTTTGCAAGCCTTTAAGCCGCTGATTGCGGGAGGGCCGTGCAAGGGATTGAGACCGACAATGCTTTCAAGATATTCAAGCTCTTGATCGCCAAGAATTGCGGATTTGGTCAGCTTTTCGCCGCCGTGCGCAAATCGGTGACCGACTGCGGAAATCTCGGAAACGTCGGCAATAACCCCCTTTTCCTTATCCGTGAGCAAGGCGAGCACACATTCGATTGCCGCCTTGTGGTCGGGGAAAGCCACGTTTGCTTTGTAATCGGGGTTGGACGGACGCTTGTGGGTGATAATGCCGTCAATCCCAATTCTTTCGCAGAGCCCCTTGGCGAGTACTTCGTTCGTCGTCATATCAAAAAGTTGATATTTGAGCGAGGAGCTTCCTGCATTTACAACGAGGATTTTCATTTTTTATACTCCTTATATATAATAAAGATTTATTTTTTAACAGCCTAATATTTTTTCGGGAATTTCGAAAAGCTCCGCTTCCTTTTGCGAAAGCGCGTTTCGATCAATCCCAAGTTGCGTACATACGCAATCCACTACCCGATTGCCTACCAGCTTAATCCCGTCAAGGGTATTAAAGTGGGTCATATCTGACCAGCAGGCAGCGGGCGCGTCTTTCGTGATTTCGTATAAATCGTCAAAAGTTTCGCCAAGCGGTTGCAGGGTTTCCACCGCAATTTTATTGAATTTTTCAATATCGCTATTGTATCTTTGATATTCACCGCGATACTCTTTTTCCTTGACCGCCGTACTCAACGCGAAAACGAGTTTTGCCTTCGGGAAAAGAAAGCGCAAACGGTTGTGGATTTTTACGAGCGTTTCTTGATAAACGGCAGGCGAACTAAACGTATCGTCGCCGCAAATTCTCAAAACGTCCCAAAGTCCTGCGTTCCAATGCACGAGGTCCAGCTCGTCGGGCACGTTTTCCCGCCGCTTCCACTCGTTCACCCAACGTTGCACGTATTGCGCCATACCGCCGTTGACTTCTTTTGGGGAATACACTTCCGCGTACCCTTCCAGCATCGCTTTTACGTACCGTTCATAGCCAAGGCGAATAGAATCCCCAATTAAAAACACGCTTTTCATCGTTAGCTTCTCTTTGCGATAACTTCCTTTTCAAACTTTTCCACTTCTTCCCACCAATCTTCTTTCAAACCTTGGCGAGCGAGGTATTCATCCCAAACGTCGGTGAAAGGCAGGTATTTCACTCTTTCGTGCATATAGAACACCTTGGTGAAGTTGCCTTCGTCCTGCAATTTCTTCATTTCCGCATACGGTTGAAGGATTGCGCTAAGAAGCGCCTTTTGTATGGAACGAACGCCCGTTACCCAAGCGCAAAGACGGTTGATGGACGCGTCGAAATAGTCAAGCGCGACGATAACCTTTTCGTCTGCGTCGTTGCGGATGATTTCCTTGGAAAGCTCTTTAAGCTCGTCGTCCACTACGATTACGTGGTCGCTATCCCAACGAACGGGACGGGAAACGTGAAGCTGTACTTTATCATAGAACGCGAGCATGGAAGGGATTTTGTCCGAAACAACTTCCGTGGGGTGATAGTGGCCCGTGTCAAGCAAGCAGCAGATACCGCGCGTTGCCGCATAATTTTGATAGAATTCATTGCTGCCTACCGTATAGCTTTCTACGCCGATACCGAAGACCTTGCTTTCTACTGCGGGGATAACCCATTCCTCGTCGTAACCTTCCAAAACCTCGTCCAAGGACTTCTTCAAACGAAGACGGGGACCAAGTCTATCCGCAGGGATATCCTTCGTGCCGTCGGGAACCCAAAGGTTGATGCAGCAAGGGCTGCCCATTGCCTTACCGATTTCCGCCGCAATCTTCATACAAGCCTTACCGTGGCGTACCCAGAATTGACGTACTTCTTCGTCGGGGGAGGAAAGGGAAAGCCCATCCTTCATCATGGGATGAGAGAACCAAGTGGGGTTGAAGTCAACGCCCGTAAGACCGTTTTCTTTCGCCCATTTTACCCAAGGCTCAAAGTGCTTGTATTCGTAAGCGTCTCTATCTACCTTACCCTTGTCTTCGCCAAGGATAGCGTAGCAAGCGTGTACGTTTACGCGCTTTTTGCCGGGCATAAGCTTGAACGCTCTCGTAAGGTCTGCGAACAATTCTTCGGGGTTTCTTGCTCTGCCGGGATAGTTACCCGTCGTTTGAATACCGCCCGAAAGGGAATCGCTGCCATCGAAACCGATTACGTCGTCACCCTGCCAGCAGTGTACGCTAACGGAGAGCTTCGCAAGTCTTTCCATTGCCGCTTCGGTATCTACGCCGTATTGCGCGTAGATTTTTTTTGCTTCTTCGTATCTGGACATAAAATTTCTCCTTATACTTTTATATCATTTTTTTATGTTTGTTTTTCGTTTGAAGGGTTGTTTCCGCTTTTACGCCACAGGCGTAACGGAATTATTTTTCAATTTCGCCGAGCGCTTTCAACCACTCGTTTGCGATAAGCTTCGCGCCCGTTTGCGCGGGGTGCACGCCGTCGCTAAGCAGGTCGGTTACCCCCTCGTTTTCCGCCGCCGTAAGCTTGTCTTGCAGAGGCAAATAATAAAGCCCATATTCGTCCGCAAGCTTTTTGGCTACCGCCGCGTAAGCATATACAGCCGTGAATTTTTGCCACTTAGCTTAGTCGCAAGCCGTCGCCGCGCCCTTTAAAATGAACGGCTCCATGATAAGGATTTTCACGTTAGGCAATTTCGCCTTGGTGTCCTCAATGAGCATACGATATACCTTTTCAAAGCGGTCAAGCTCGACGCCGTTTTTACCTTCGATTTCGTGCCAAACGTCGTTGACGCCGATAAGAATACTAATAAGGTCGGGGTTGTGGTTCCAACAATCCACCTTAATACGCGCATACAAATCGACGACGCGGTTTCCGCTAATGCCGCGGTTTACCAAGTCCTCGAACGTATAGCCGTTTGCCAACAAGCTTTCGACGACGTATTTCACGTAGCCGGAGCCGTAGTCGTCAAGCCTAAGCTCTGTTTCTCTATCTCTACCTGCGTCCGTAATGGAATCGCCATAAAAAAGAATTTTCATACTTATCGCCCTTATATTAAAGTTGAGATTTTAATTTTTTTGTTTGCCCCATTCCAACCGTAAAACAGAGCAGGACGCAAACAAGACAAGGCGCGCGAGGACAGCCCGAGGGCGTGTACATAGACGTACATAACCGAGGATTACCACAGCGCAACACGGTACTGCGTAGCGGGTTCTCTATTTTAAACCTCTGCAATATCAAAGGAAACTTTAACAATTTCTCGACCTGCTTGGACAGAAGCAATATCGCCGCCGCCGACCATTTGCATCATCAAATTGCCGATTGCCGTGCCTTCCGCAGGGCCCGTAATGATTTGCTTGCCCGTGTACTTTTTCGTAAGCTCGTTCAAGAAACCGTTTTTACTGCCGCCGCCGATA
>JAFTMQ010000061.1 GCA_017452305.1 Clostridia bacterium
AGCTACCTAACAAAGGGGACGTCCCCTTTGCCTTTTTCTTCGCGCGCCCACGCAACAACTATAATTTAAAATCCTGCAAAAATCAATACGTTCCCCTCGATTTCTCGCTGGTAATGATTTCCGCCTTATACTTCCACGATTTGCCCACTGTATTTGGATTGCATCGCCTTGAATACCGCTCTGTGGCTAATCACGGAATCTTCCAACGTTGCGCAGGACACGGACGGCTCGTTGCCGTTCAAATAGTCCAAGAAATCGTGCACGAGTTTTTCGTCGCCGCCGCCGTGACCGCCAGCCGCGCCAATCATATCCCCGTGTACGTTTAAATCATACACCCTTTCCTCGTAGCCAAGCGCGGAATCCGCAGGCGCCATTTTTCTTACGACGAAACGAGAATCGTCAAACGTGCCCTTAATTTCGCCGCGCGTACCGACGATATGGATATTACGCTCGGGCTTCGCACAACCGCCGACCATACTAAACGTACCCGTCGCGCCGTTTGCAAAGTTGAATACGAGCGCTTGGTGGTCAACGTTTCCGTCCCGTTCAAAATCCCATACGCATTTTCCGTAGCGGTTATCTGTCTTTAAGGATTCTTCCTGCTGTGCGGGCGTCAAATTCTTGTTTGCTTCCAAGCATTTCCAAACGTATTGTCCCCACCTCGGATAAGCAAGATAGTTGGATTTTGCCGAGAAGATACAGCTTTCCACGTAAGGACAATCCTGCATACATCTGCTACCTGCCCCCTCGGGTTTTCTCTCTTTGCCGAATTGAAAATCGGAACCGAAGCTCGCCACGTGCGTGGGATCCGTTTCCTTCATCATCCAAAGCATAATATCGACGTCGTGGCAGGATTTTGCCAAAAGCATGGGCGCAAAACAAATTTTTTCCGAGCTCCATTTCCCACGCACGTAAGACGCCGCCATGTGGTGATAACTAACGTGCTCACACGTTTCAATAGAAATAATCTTGCCGATTTCACCGCTTAAAAGAATATTTTTAATAGAACGATAGAAATCGGTGTAACGCAATACGTGCCCGATAACCACCTTGTTGCCGTGCTTGCGCGCCACTTCCACCAACTCGTTCATTTCCGTCTCGTTTACGGCAAAGGGCTTTTCCAAAAGCATATCGTAGCCCTTTTCCAAAATGGGAATAGAGGTAGGAACGTGCAAGTGGTCCATCGTGCCGTTGATAACGGCGTCGGCGAATTTTTCCCTCTTTACAAATTCCGAAACGTCCTCAAAACAATTTTCCGACGATACGTTATAGCGTTCGCGCATCAATTCGCGACGAACGGGGTCGGGGTCGACAATTCCGACCACCTTCATTTTCTCGGGATGCTCTAACGAAACGGAGGCATATACGTTCGCACGATTGCCAGCGCCTACTAACACAACGCTAATAATTTTATCCATTTCTGCTATTTTTCTCCTTAACACACTCATTTTTTCTTGACATAAGTCCATTTTTATTATATCATAGTGCTAAATGAAATAGTAGCACAATTCTGCTTTCTTTTTGTCAATTTATCAAGGAGACATTTATGGATACTTATTACGAATACGAGCCGCTTTTTTTGAAAAAGAACCCAATTTATATACGAAAATTCGTGCATCACTCGTCTATGGGGCGCATACATTGGCACGAAGCGTTGGAATTACTTTACTTTACGAAGGGTAAAGCCGTAACAGGCTGCAATTTGGATCACCATGAGGTACGCAAGGGGACAATTGTGCTTATTAACGGCAACGAATTGCACACGGGAATCATATCACAAATCGACTCGGAGTTTTATTGCTTTCAGTTCGATCCGTCCTTTTTTCATAACTTAATCGGCAACGAATACGCCCTCTTCCAAAACATAATCGTAGACGAGGATTGCACAAAAATATTAGATGAAATGATTGCCGTCTATTCGCAGCCGCGCACGATCCAAAGTATTTTAAAATATAAAAAGCTCGCCCACGAATTTTTTGAGCTTTTGGCGGCGCGCTACGTGAAAAACGTATTAGACGAAGAACATTATAAAAAGCAGTTTAAGCGTTTGGATACCTTCCACCACGCCGTTAACTACATCGAGCAAAATTATACGGAAAATATATCCGTACCCGAGCTCGCCGCGCACTTTAATATGAGCACTTCCTATTTTTCCCATTTCTTCAAGGAATACGCACAAAAAACCGTCGTGGAATACCTCAATGAAACGCGCATACAAAACGCCAAAGTGCTCCTTGAAAAAGAGGAAACCCCTATCAAAGAAATCGCCTTGCGCGTTGGGTTTTCCGACCTCAATTATTTCAGCCGAAAATTTAAAGCCATCACGGGCATGACCGCGATGGAATATCGGAAAAATTATTATAAAAATCGCAAATAAACTCGTACCTGCCCCCTTCATTTTGAATATTTTTAATAACATAACGTCTAAATAACTTTAAAGGCTACACGCTTTCGCCGTGTAGCCTTTTTGCGTATATAACGAAATAAAATGCAAAAAAAGAGACACGCACCAGTGATATGCACCCCAAAAGTTAGACAAACTTTTGGAGGTGCATATTTTTAAGGCTACAATACGGGCAACTATGCGTCGAATTGCACATAGTTGCCCTACGTTAGTATTTGTGACTTTTCTTTTTAATTTTTATCTCCAAAATTATGCATGAGTGCGTAGATTATAATAGAAATTGAGCATTAAACGACACCTTGACTTTTGCGAGCGCGCC
>JAFTMQ010000062.1 GCA_017452305.1 Clostridia bacterium
GAATTTTGGTGAAAAGTTCCGCATAAAATACAAAAACCGACTTAAAAAAGAAGGTAAAAACGGTTTCTTTAAATAAAAAAATAATGTATAATAAATAGGCTGCGCGTAGGCGGGGAGGTAGCGGCACCCTGAATCTGCAATCCGCTATAGCAGAGCTGAATGCCTTTCTCGACGAAATTTATGGAGGGTTTGCGCGCCGTAAGGAATGTTGATAGCAAGGTCTTATGCAACGTAATGCCGTGAACCGTGTCAGGACAGGGATGTAGCAGCACTAAGCGGAGGGTTACGTGTGCCATGAGGTAGCTTTGAAGGAGTCACCTGCGGCGTTTCCACTTCGGTAAATTTCGGCAAAAAGGGCTCGCGCAGTTTTTTTATGCAAAAAAATAATCATATTTATGCATTATTTTTAATACGCCCATTAAAAAATTTGCTGTAAAATACTTGACAATCCAAAATTTGTATGATAAAATGAACATACTAACATATATGGAGGTTCTATCATGAACAAAAATGTTGCTCGTTTCTTGTTGACGTTCTTCCTTGGTTGGATTGGTAGCCTTATCATCAATCACTCCAGCTTCAAACCCGAAGGGTTCAAGTGCAGAACGATGGCTTACTTATTCCTTGGTCTGCTTACCTGCGGTATCTATCCCCTCGTAGCTTCCATCTGCAACTTCACGTTCGATCCCAACAAAGCTTCGAACATCGGTTACTTCAAGGAATAATTGAAGCATTAAGCGAAAGCAAAATTGAAAGGCTACCGAAAACACAGTTTTCGGTAGCCCTTCTTTATATTCACGACAAAAAAATAAAATTTTTCCGCCGACAAGCATAGTATCGGCGGATTTTTTCTTTTTATTCACCTTTTGTAAATTTAATCGTCTTTTCTGCCACGAATATCCAAGCCGTTTAGCTTATCGTCTTCCAAAAACACGCCACGCTGCAAGCTTGCATAGCCGTACTTTTCGCGTAGCATTGCCACGGCATTTTCCGCGCGCTCCTTTGTCTCGTACGAGGCGGTACTACCCGAAAGCAGTCCGTCCAAATCGAGCTGTTCTATATTATAATCAAACCCCGAAACGGTGATCCCCAAAAGGCGCACCTTTTTGCCAAACGGGTATTGCTTACAAAACAGCTCGAATGCCGCCTTGGCAATATCCCCACACAGTGCGGTAGGCTGTACCTTGGTCTGCCACGAAAAGAATTTGAGTTCGCTGTCGCGCACGACGATATGTACCGTGTTTGCCCTGCCGACGTCCGCGTCGCGAAGACGGGAAGAAACGCTTTCCGCAAGTGCGTAAAACCAACGCTTTACCTCCTCCCTATCTTGTATATCTTGGGGGAGTGTAGTGGAATTGCCGATGGATTTTAAATCGGTTTTTTCCTTGATTGCTTTGACGGGCTCTTTGTCCTCACCAAGGGCGTAAACGCGTAACTGCCTACCCCGTTTACCCAAATGCTTGGACAAAATTCCCTCGTCGGCGCGCGCCAAATCCCCTATCGTCCGCACCCCGATTTTGTGCAAGGCTTCCTCCGTAGATTTACCTACGAATAAAAGCTCCGCTACGGGCAATTTCCATACGACTTCCTTGTAATTTTCGCGCGTGATTTCCGTCACGGCGTCCGGCTTTTTTAACTCGGACGCGAGCTTTGCAAAGACTTTATTGAAGCTAACGCCTATCGAAACCGTAACGCCAAGCTCCGCCTTGACCTCTTGGCGTATTTTTTCGGCAATCTCTCTACCGCTTCCAAACAAAAACGTGCTTTCCGTTACGTCCAAAGCGCACTCGTCTATGCTACATTCTTCTACGCAATCGGTGTAGCGCTTGTAAATATCCACCACCATTTGCGAATACCGCTTATATTCATGGTGGTGCGCGCCGACCATTTGCACGTCGGGACATTTGCGCAGGGCGGAATACACCGTCTCCGCCGTCTTAATGCCAAACTTCTTCGCCTCTTCGTTTTTAGCGAGCACAATACCGTGGCGCTGTTTGGGATCGCCGCAGACAATCAGCGGTTTTCCCGCCAAGTCGGGGTTAAGCGCAATTTCCACAGACGCAAAAAAGTTATTCAAATCGGAATATAAAATTATGCGTTCTTTTTCCATTTTGCTCCCCAAAACCTGTGCTTTGATACAATCTCATTACCTACCACGCGTTTTACTTGAATATATTTCAACGCGTACACGGTAGGGTATTATTTCAAAAATTCTACGACGGCATGCGCCGCAACGTTGCCTTCCCCAACCGCTTTTGCATATTGATAGGGCCTACCCGTACAATCCCCCGCCGCAAAACAGCCTTTGAGGTTGGTGGCGGTGTTTTTATCAATTTTTACGTGTCCGTTTTCCGCTTCCAAACCGCCGACAAGCACGGTTGGCGCAATACATTCACGAAGCGCAAACACGCCGTCCACGGGCAATTCCGCGGGAAGATTTTCGGCAGGCGGGGCGGCAAAAACAAGCTTTTCCACCCGTCTTGCGCCCGTGATTTGCTTGGGCATTTTTTTAAGCACCGTCACGTTATCGGGCATAGGCGCGACGTCCTTATACAGCGCGATAAGATATACCTTTTCCGCCAAGTCTGCAAGGTAGCAAATTTCGTGTTCTAACCGCTTGGTCGTGCAGACAACGGCTATCGTTTTTCCTTTATATAAAAAACCATCGCAGGTGGCGCAATAGCTTACCCCCCTACCTAAA
>JAFTMQ010000063.1 GCA_017452305.1 Clostridia bacterium
GACAAGCGCTTCCGTGCGCGTGTCGATAGACGAGGTTGCCTCGTCCAAAATCATAACGGGCGGATCGGCAACCGCGGCGCGCGCAATCGACAAAAGCTGCCGCTGCCCCTGCGAGAGGTTGGCGCCGTTGTTGGTGAGCATTGTGTTATATCCGTCAGGCAAGCGGTTGATAAAATCGTCCGCGTTCGCAAGCTTCGCCGCCTCGATACATTCTTCGTCCGTCGCGTCCAAGCGCCCATAACGGATATTATCCATAACCGTACCCGTGAACAAGTTGACGTCTTGCAACACCACGCCAAGCGAGCGGCGTAAATCGTCTTTTTTGATTTTGTTGACGTTGATACCGTCGTAACGGATTTTCCCGTCCGCGATATCGTAGAAGCGGTTGATGAGGTTGGTAATCGTCGTTTTGCCCGCACCCGTCGCGCCGACAAACGCAATTTTTTGCCCCGGCCGAGCGTAGAGCGAAACGTCGGTAAGCACCTGCTTTTCGGGCACGTAGCCAAAGTCCACCATATCCATAACGATGTCCCCTTTGAGCTCGACGTACGTCGTCGTGCCGTCCGCTTTATGGAAGTGCTTCCACGCCCACAAATGGGTGCGCTCCTGCGTTTCCGTCAAGTTACCGTTTTCATCATATTTTGCATTGACGAGGGTAACGTACCCATCGTCCGTTTCGGGTTGTTCGTCCATGACGGTGAAGACACGGCTTGCGCCTGCAAGGCCCATCGCCACCATCGAGAATTGTTGGCTCATTTGGTTGACCGTCTGCGTGAAGTTGCGCGAAACGCCGAGGAATGCGACAATCGCTTCAATACCAACCACCGCGCCGCCTGCAATCCACGCTTCAATGCCGATATTCGGCACTTTTTTAATGCACAAAATACCGCCGACAATGGCAATCAAAACGTAGGTTATGTTGCCGATATTGCCAAGAATAGGCCCTAAAATATTACCAAAGCCGTGCGCGCGCGAGCTGTCGGTGAAGAGCTGTTCGTTGAGCTTATCAAACTCCTCTTTCGCCTTTTCTTCGTGCGTAAAGACCTTGACGACCTTTTGCCCCTTCATCATTTCTTCGACGTAGCCTTCCTCTCTTGCCAGCGAGGTCTGTTGCGAAACCATGTATTTTGCGCTGTTTCCGCCGATTTTCTTGACGACGAAGGTCATCGCCACCGTACAAATGCCGACGACGAGGAAAAGCCAAACGCTGTAAACGAGCATAAGCACGATAGATGCAATGAGCGTGAGCGAGCTGCTCAATAAGGTAGGTAAGCTCTGTCCGATAAGTTGACGGGTTGCGTCCGTATCGTTAGTGTAAGAGCTCATAATATCGCCGTGCGCGTGCGTATCGAAGTACTTTATGGGCAATTTTTGCATTTTTGCAAACAAGTCCGTACGCAAATGATAGAGCGTGCCTTGCGTAACCGTCGCCATAATCCGCGTATACAAGAAGGACGAAAGAATGACGAGCGCATACACCGAAACCATCATGATAATCAAGCCAATAAGCTTGTTTTGCAACGCCGACGACCAATCGCTTTCCATTGCGGGCTTGATAACGTCGCCGACAATCCCTTCCATATAGACGGTGGAAACCAAACCGCCCACCGAGCTAATTGCAAGGAAAAACAGCGCGAAAATCGTGCGGAATTTATAATATTTGAATACCGTTTTGATAAGTCTGCCGAGCGTACCTTTCTTAATTGCGCCCTTCGGGATAGGCATCCCTCTACCGCGCATAGGGCCTTTGGGCATCACGGGCGTTCTCGTTTTCGTAGCTGCTTGTGCCATTATGCTTCACCCCCTTCTTGATTTTCGGAGGTTTTCCCCTTGGTTTGCGCCTCGTACGTTTCACGGTACACTTCGCTTGTTTGCATAAGCGTTTCGTGATTGCCGAGCGCGATAATTTTGCCGCCCTCTAACACGAGGATTTTGTCCGCGTGCTCCACGGAAGATACGCGCTGTGCGATGATAATCTTCGTGGTGTTGGGAATTTCTTCGGAAAAAGCGTGACGGATAAGGGCGTCCGTCTTGGTATCGACGGCGGACGTACTATCGTCCAAAATGAGGATTTTCGGCTTACGGAGCAATGCCCTTGCAATACAAAGACGTTGCTTTTGACCGCCCGAAACGTTGGTGCCGCCCTGCTCGATATAGGTATCGTAGCCGTCGGGGAAGGAACGGATAAATTCGTCCGCTTGCGCCAACTTACAAACGCGCTCCAACTCCTCGTCCGTCGCGGTTTCGTCCCCCCAACGCAGGTTTTCTTTGATCGTGCCCGAGAACAAAACGTTCTTTTGCAGCACCACCGCAACCTCTCTGCGCAGGGTGTCTAAATCGTAATTTTTGACGTTTTCGCCGCCGACAAGCACCTCGCCGTCCGTCGCGTCATAAAGGCGGGGAATGAGCTGTATCAAGGTCGTTTTCGACGAGCCCGTGCCCCCCAAAATGCCCACCGTTTCACCCGATTTTATCTCTAAATCAATATCGGAAAGGGCATACTTATTCGCCGTTGCCGCGTACTTGAAGTTGACGTTTTTAAAGCAAATCGAGCCGTCCTTGACTTCCTTCAACCCATTTTCGGGGCTGACGAGGTCGGATTCCGTCGTCAACACTTCGCTAATACGGCGCGCCGATTCCAAGGACATGGAAAGCATAACGAAAATCATCGAGAACATCATCAAGCACGACAGCATTTGAATACCGTAGGAAATGAGTGTGGAAAGCTGTCCAACGCCAAACGCGTCCGTGGTGAACGAGCCGATTTTGTAGCCGTCGAACGCCGCCCAAAAATTCGCGTCGATAATTGCGTATGCGGAAAGGACGGAAATGAGCACCGCCGCGATATTGATAGCAAGCGTCATAATCGGGTTGTTGAGCGCGATAATTTTCTCCGCTTTTGTGAAGTCATCGCGTACCTGCCCTGCCGCTTTTTCAAATTTGTCCTTTTCATACTCCTCGCGAACGAAAGATTTTACCACGCGGATACCGCTCACGTTTTCCTGTACGGAATTGTTGAGCGCGTCGTACTTTTTAAAGATACGGCGGAAGAAGGGCATAACCACGCGCATAATCGCAATAAGCGCCCCGCCGAGCAAGGGGATAATCGCCACGAAAATCCACGCGAGCTTGGGGTTGGTGAGGAAACTCATGATAATCGCAAAGGTGAATTGCAAGGGCACGCGGATGGCGATACGCAAGCACATTTGATAGGCTTGCTGTACGTTGGTGACGTCCGTCGTCAAACGGGTAACGAGCGAAGACGAGGAAAATTTATCCACGTTGGCAAAGGAAAATTTCTGCACCTTATAGAACAAATCGTGGCGCAAATTTTTCGCAAAACCGCAGCTTGCCGTCGCCGCAAATCTGCCCGCCAACACACCGCTCAAAAGGGAGCAGATGGCAAGTCCGAGCAAAATGCCGCCGTAAATAAGTATGGACCTCATCAAGTTGTCGCCCGAGGCTTGAATGGTGGTGATGAGCCGACCTGCAAACCAAGGAATTAAGCACTCGCAAAACGCTTCCACCGCCATGAAGATGGGGGTGATAACGGAAGGCTTTTTATACTCCCTGACGCTCCCAAGCAAGGGCTTTATGATATTGGGTTTTTTTACTTTGGTTTTCGTAGACATACGATACCTCTTTATAGAATAAAAATCGTGATTTTTATTTTAATCCCGCGTGCGCGAAATGTCAACGGTTTGACCGCCGATTTTCAATACTTTCACCTAATTTTCTTATTTCATAGGCAGAAAACATGCGTGTAAAGCCTTTAAGGCTTTCTTTCCTTTTTGCAGGTCATATACAACACTTGATAACGCTTGGTCAATTCCTTCACCAAACGCTTGGCTTTGTCCGTTTTTTCATCGTCTAAATTGACGAACGGGTCGTCCAAAACGAGCACGGGCTTTTCTTGATTGAAAATAGCGTCCACAAGCGCGATACGAATGCTAAGCCCCAACAGCTCGCGCATGCCCGCGCTGTAAAAGCCGATTTCACGAAGCTTGCCTTGTTCCTCGCGCAAAGGCTCGCCCTCGGCGTTAAAACGGATAGTCGAGCCGTCGCCAAGCAAGAATTGCATATACGCCTTGCACCCCTCTTCGACGGGGATAAGGTAACGGGTGGCGACGCTGTTTCTCGCGCGAAGCAAAATTTCCTTGGCTTGCAAAATGGCGCGGTGGCGTTTTTCCAACCGCTCTTTTTCCGCCAACAATCTTTCTTCTTCGGCAAGGAGCGCGTCCTTGTCCGCTCGGCGTTCGCAATCCTCGGCGTCGGAAAGGGTACGGGCGCGACGGTCAAGTAAATCCTCTTTTTTCTGCGTCAAGCTATCCTTTTGGGCGCGCAATTCGCCGATACTTGAATAGGCAACCGGCTCGGACGGGGGTGGCGAAAGCATATCTTGCTCTAATCCGCGCAGTCGGGTTTGACATTCTTCCGCTTGCGTATTCGCTTGCTTATAACCTGCAATTCTATTTTGCAACAGCGCAACCGCCGCGCGATAATCGTAGGTTTGTTCAAAGCGGAAATTGCTTAAAAACTTGCAAATGGCTTGCTCTCTTGCCGTAAACTCGGCTTGCAGTCTTTCCACTTCCGCCGCAAATGCCTCGCGCCGTTTTTCCAAGTCGGCAGGGTAGGCGGCGAGCTGTCCTTGCAGCCTTTGTTTTTCTGCTTTCGCTTCGCGTAATCGGGCTTCCACGCCTTGGTCTCGGGCGGAATTTTCCGCGCGTTCCGATTTTTCCCGCTTGGGCAAAAGCAACAAAAATACGACGAGCATCGTCACCACGCCGACGCCGAGCATTATGAGACCTACAACGAGCTGAACGTCAATTAGCACCGCGCCGACAATGGCAAGCGCAAGCCCGATAAGCCCTGCCAAAACGTGAAATTTGGTGAATTTAGGCATTTTTTTCTTGCCTTGCTTTTCCGCGTTGCCCGTATCCTCGCCTAAAATTTCCTCATAGGATTTGACGAGATTATCCACCCCTTCCGCCTGCTTTATCAAGGCGGCTTTTTCTTGGTATTGTCTGTCTAAGCCGTTCCATTCCGCTTGCGTTTTATCCAAGCTGTCCTTGACGGCGTAAAATTCGTTCACCCCTTTCGCAATACCGTCGAGGTTGACGGTGGCAGGGTCTATTCCGTTAAAAAATGTGGAAAATTGTTGGCACTGCGCCTGCGCGCTTGCAAGCTGTGCTTGCAACTGTTCGTAATTATCCCGCTTAAACGCCAACTCGCTCTGTCGCGAGGCATACACCAAGGTTTCCTCGGCTTTGCGGATTTGCTCGTTGTAAAACTCTACGTCCGCGTCCAAATTTTTCAAGCTGTCACGCAACCGCACCGCCGTCTCTGCGTACCGCTCGCAGTCCGCTTTTTGCGCGGAAATATTGACGAGCTGTTCGTCAATTTCGTCCAATTTGCCCTTGGCGGGACGGCGTTTTGCGCGAAGCGCCCTATCCGCCGCGTCCAATTTTTCCAAGGCTTGGTCGGCGCCGCTGCTTTCCACACCGCCCGTGTTTAAAAGCGCCAACAGCCGCGATTTTAAATCGCCCTGCAATCCCGCCGTTTCAATTTCGCCCTGCGGAATATAGACGCTCTTTTTATAGCTCTCCGAATCCATACCAAACAGCATCACGCCAAGCCGCTCGGCTTTGTCGCCAAATTCGTAGCAGGGCATATTATTCCCGTCCAGCACACGCGCCGAATCCTGCGCGGGCGTTTTGCCAAAGGTGCGCTCCACGCGGTAACTTCTGCCCCCGTAAGTAAAGGTAAGCGAGCCGCCGTAAGTCGCGCTTTGCCACGGCTCGTAACGCACTCTGTCGTTGGAACGGACGGACTTAGTTCTACCCCCGTCCAAGCCGTAGAGCATACAGCGGATAAAGTCGGCGAGGGTGGTTTTTCCCCAACCGTTGTTTTCCTTGATGATAATCAAGTCGGAATGAAAGTCAAACGCGGTGTTGACAAACTTGCCAAAGCCTGCGATATAAGCGGAAATTAGCTTCATAAGTCAATATCCTCCCCCGCCAAGGCTTTGAGCCCAACGTCGAGGATTTCGGCACGCTCCTCGTCGCTCAACGCGTACCTGCCCACCTCTCTTACAAATTCTCCGCGTTCGGAAAGGTCGTTTTGATAGGCGGAATAATCGATATACGCCGTCGATTCATCTACCACCTTCGCATGGAAATATGCGCCGTTTAATCTTGCCGCCAACAAGGATATATCCTTGCGCAACCCGATTTTATGCTTGCCGCAAAGGGTGAGCTTGACCATGTCGGTGTCGCGCACCCCCTCTAACGCGCTTTGCACAGTGCGCTCGATTTCGTAATAGCTTGTGCAGGCGGAAATATCCGCGCTCCGCTCGCACACCTCACGCTTAGCGAACGAGAGGAAGAGTTCGCTCGCCACTGCTCCGTTTTGAATGTCCAAAAGGAAACAGCCGCGCTTGCCGCACTCGTCGTAGCCCCTGCCCTCTAAACAACCGCTATAACGGTACCTGCCCCTGCCGTCCAAGCGCTCCGCCTGCATCATCGGTTGGTGAATATGTCCAAGCGCGAGATAGTCAATCGACTTGTTTTGCAAAAGCGAAAGACAAACGAAATCCGCGCCCTTGCCCTCGCCGCGCGTTATTTCACCGTGCATCATCACGATATTAAACCTATCGTGCGGAAGACTTAACGCGGCGTAGCTTTCGTTCGTTACGTACTTAGCGTCTATGCCCGTAATCGTAACGTTTTCGGGCAAATTGTAGCTTTGCCAACTGCGGTTTTGCGAAAAGACGTATAAGTTTGCGGGCAAATCGTCGGAAATATCCATGCCGTTATCATGGTTGCCCGAAACGTAGAAAAAGCAGACGGGCGCAGCCGCGTCCATCGCCGCAAATACTTCGCTACGCAAACGGCGGCTTGCCTTGTTTTCGTCGAACAAATCCCCCGAAACGAGGACTGCCGTAACGCCGTTATTGCGCGCATAAGCGCAAAGATTTTTAAAGCCGTCCAACAGCTCCGCGCGGCGAAGCTCGGCTTTTTCCGTGGATAAACCGCGCAAGGCAGAGCCCAAATGCGCGTCGGCGGTATGTATAATTTTCATCCGTTATCCCTCCTCGTTTTTCGTAGGTACTTTTTAATTATAGCATAATTAAAAAAGCTTGTAAATAGAATATATGAAAATTCGTTCGCGTTTTTCACACTTTTTTCGCGTTTTTTATCGAAAACAAAAAGAAAACCCGCCCTTTAAACGAAAAAGACGGGTGATTTTTGCGTTTTTATAGGTAGATGCGTTGCATAATTTTTACGTTCAACGCGTACATGGGTGGGTTATTTTGATAAAAAACTTACTTTTGGAACTGTAAAATAACGAATAGCACGATAAACACGGCTATGCACACGGCGGCGACGATCAAGCGGATTTTATTGCGCTTTTTTTCGTCCATAGGAATATACATTTTATATCCGCAGGTGGGGCATTTTCCATTCTCCTCCAAAAGCGTTCTGCAACGGGGGCAATGATAGCGGTTTTTATTTTTATCCGTTTTCGGCGTAGGCGAAGCTTTGGGCGCGCTTTCGCCACTCTCGCCGCTTGCTTGCGACGCATTTTGCACGTTCTCACTTTCCGCTTTTTCCTGCAAAGCCTCCTCCATTTCCGCGATGATACGGCGTTCCTCTTCGCGTTTTTCCTCTCTCGTTTTCTTGCTCATATTTACCTCTATTTCGGTTTATAACAACGTTTCAAATACGCGGAATACGGCGTCGATCAACCGTCCAAACACCTTCCGCTTGGTGTTTTCAGGGGTGCATTCCTTGGATACGGCAAAGGTGGCTTCGTAGTCCCGCTTCAAATCCTGCACTGCTTGACAATTTGAAAAACAAACGGCGTTTTCAAAGTGGAAATATAGGCTGCGGTAATCGAAGTTAATCGTCCCCACCACCGCCGTTTCCTCATCGCAAAGCACGCTTTTTGCGTGGATAAAGCCGGGCGAGTATTCGTAAATCTTCACGCCCGCTTTCATCAAAATACCGTAATTGGCGCGCGTCATCCGAAAGACAAGCTTTTTATCGGGCACGAATGGCGTGACGATACGCACGTCCACTCCACGAAGGGCGGCTTGGCAAAGCGCGGTGCGCATTCCGTCGTCTAAAATCAAATACGGCGTAAAAATATACAAGGATTTTTGGGCGCGTTGAATGGCGTCTATATACACCGTTTCGCCCACGCGAATATCGTCCAAGGGCGAATCATCATAAGGTTGAACGCGTACCTGCCCCCCACATTTATCCTTTTTGAAAGGTAAAAGATAGTCTTTTACGTCCTCTTTATCCTTGCGAAAGGCGTTCCACATATAAAAGAACATTTGCGTAAAAGAGCTTACCGCGTCCCCCGTAATTTGCAAGGCGGAATCCTTCCAATACCCAAAACGGCACTCCTCGTTGATATATTCGTCCGCGAGGTTGATACCGCCCGTAAAGGCAGTTTTTCCGTCGATAACGAGAATTTTCCGATGGTCGCGGTTGTTCATACGCAACGCGAAAATGGGCACGACGCTGTTGAATTTCATACAGCGAATATTTTCATGCAAGCCCTCTAAATACCGCTCGTATTTGGGCGGTAAGGACATCATACAGCCAAAATCGTCGTAAATGATGCGGATTTGCACCCCTTGCTCGGCTTTTTCAAGCAAAATTTGCAAAATTTCCGTCCACATTTTACCGTGCTTGATGATGAAATATTCAAGCAGGATAAATGTTTCCGCACGTTTAAGCTCCGAAAGTATATGCGGAAAAGCGGCTTCGCCGCTCTCGTAATAGGTAACTTCCCCCTCTCGGAAAAGCGGATAGCCCGCCTGCTTTTCAAGGAAGTAGGAAAGCCCTTCCTCGCGCGTTGTCGGCGCAGGAATCTCTCTTTCCCCGTAAAATTCCGTTACCGATTGACAAACCTCGGCTTTCGCGCTTGCAAGTTTTTTCCGCAGCTTTTTGGTCGGGCGCGCGTCGCCGTGCAAAAGATAGAAGGGCACGCCAAGCACGGGCGCGATTAAGAGAATGATAATCCAATTGATTTTTAGGGACGGGCGCTCGTTTTTGTTGATAATATGCAACACGAAAATTAAGGAAAGCACCCAAAGCAAAAGCTGTAAAATAGAGCCGATAGGCGATTGATAAACGACGGAAATCCAAATGCCGACCTGCACCGCCACCTGTGCCAACACAAGCAATAAAAAGAGAATAAAGCGATTGTATAAAATCACTTTATAGCTTCTATCGTTCGCCACCGTGCGCTCGATTTTTCTTTTTTTACGTCCGCTTAATTTCTTTCCGCCCATATACAATATATATTATGCGCGAAGCTTACGAGATTATTGTAACAAATTTTTCCCCTTTTGTCAACCTCGTAGCTACCCGCGCGATCCTTACTTTTTTTCCATTTTACCACCCGTTTGTTAAAGACTTTATAACACTTTGTTAAAAGTTTATGAAAAGTTTGTTTTTCAAAGGAAAACCTGCCGAAAAATATTTTAAAAATTTTTTCAATTTTTTTTAGAAAATCTATTGACAAACGTTAAAAAATATATTATACTATAATCACTTAATAAAACTAAGTCCTAATAAGGACAAATAAATGAGGTAAAATATGAAATTTGTATGTAAAGTTTGTAAGCACGTAGTTGAAGCAGATAAGGCACCCGAAGTTTGCCCCGTTTGCCATCAAGCAAATGCATTTGAAGCTACCCCTGTATTGAAGGGCTCGAAGACGGAAGCGAATTTGCAAACCGCTTTCGCAGGCGAATCCCAAGCAAGAAATAAGTACACCTACTATGCAAGCAAGGCAAAGAAGGAAGGCTTTGTACAAATCGCGGCGATTTTTGAAGAAACGGCGAAGAACGAACAAGAACACGCGAAGATTTGGTTCAAGCTCCTCCACGGCGGCGCAGTTCCCTCCACGGAAGAAAATCTTTTGGACGCTGCTCTTGGCGAAAACTATGAATGGACGGATATGTACGCAGAATTTGCAAAGACGGCGCGCGAAGAAGGCTTTGAGGATATCGCAAAATTGTTTGACGGCGTAGCGGCTATCGAAAAAGAACACGAAGACAGATACAGAAAGCTCCTTGCGAACGTTAAGGGCAAGCTCGTATTCTCGAAGGAAGGCGACGCCGTATGGCAATGCTCCAACTGCGGCCATATCGTAGTGGGCAAGGACGCTCCCGACGTATGCCCCATCTGTGCGCATCCCCAAGCTTACTTCCAAGTAAGAGCAGAAAACTATTAATTTGCTTACTCCAAACCTTTAATCCTTTATAAAAACACCCCTGCGTCGCTTTGACGCAGGGGTGTTCCCGTTATTTGCTATTCAAATATTACGGAAATTAAAGATTTTTTTCGATAAATTCCGTCAAAACCGCTTCGGGCGCAAAGCCGAGGTGATTATCCACGGGCGCACCGTTTTTGAACGCAATTACGTTGGGGATAGACGAGATGCCGTACTTTCTCGCCGCCGCTTCGCAGTCGTCGCCGTCCACGTCCACCTTTACAAATACCGCCTTGCCGTCATATTTTTCGGAAAGCTCCTCAAAGATAGGGCCAAGCATACTGCAAGGGACGCACCAAGTCGCCCAAAAATCGCAAAATACGGGCATTTTACTCGATGCGATAAGCTCTTCTAATTGCGCTGCATTTACGTGTTGAATCATATTATTTTCCTCCTTTACGGTTTAATTTTTATTTATCTCCTCGCTTTTTGCGAGGTCTCTTTTTATTTTGCTTTACTTGTTCGCGAAATATTCGATTGCGCTTGCAAACGGAACGGGCTCGCTCGTGCCGTCGGACATATTTTTGACGTTCATCACGCCGTCCGCAAGCTCGTTACCGCCGATTACCGCCACGTACTTCGCGCCAAGCTTGTCCGCATACTTAAATTGCGCCTTTACCGAGCGTTCCATGTGGTCGATTTCCACAAGCACGCCGTTTTTACGAAGCGCGATGGCAAGCTCGAACGCCTTTTTGCGGCATTCCGCGTCCATACCTAAAATATACACGGTGGGCTTGGGCGGTTCGGGAATGACCACGCCGCTCTGTCCCATCACCATAAGTAAACGCTCGATACCTGCCCCAAACCCAACTGCGGGCATAGGATTTCCGCCAAGGCTTTGAATTAAGCCGTCGTATCTGCCGCCGCCGCAAACGGTGCCCTGCGCACCGATAGAGGTGGAAACGAACTCGAACACGCTACGCGTGTAATAGTCCAAGCCGCGCACGATACGGGGATTGATTTCGTAGCCCACACCCGCCAAGGAAAGGCAAGTTTTAAACTCCTCGAAGTGCGTTTTGCATTCGTCGCAGAGGTAGTCCAAAATGGACGGCGCGCCTACGTTGATTTTTTTGCAATCCTCTTCCTTGCAGTCCAAAAGGCGCAAGGGATTTTTTTCGTAACGGTTTTTGCAATCGTAGCAAAGCTCGTCAAGGTGCGCCGCAAAATAGTCTTTGAGCGCCTTGTTGTACGCCGCGCGGCAGGTGGGACAACCGATAGAGTTGATGTACAGCTTGACGTTCAAGCCGAGCTTTTTGAGCAAGGTATCCGCCAAAATTACCGCTTCCGCGTCCGTTTGCGCGCCCTTTGCGCCGAAAATTTCCACGCCAAATTGGTGGAATTCGCGAAGTCTGCCTGCTTGGGGGCGTTCGTAACGGAATGCGGGTGTGATGTAGTACATTTTTGCGGGCAGTACGCCGCTGCTAAGTCCGTTTTCGATAAACGCGCGCACCGCGCCCGCCGTC
>JAFTMQ010000064.1 GCA_017452305.1 Clostridia bacterium
ACGTTAATCATATGGCGCAAATATGCCTTGGTGTAATTTTTACAGCAATAGCAATCGCATTCCTCGTCGAGCGGCGAGAAGTCCTCTTTGAATTTCCCGTTGCGGACAACCACACGTCCGCGCGAGGTCATCGCCGTGCCGTTACGCGCAATTCTCGTCGCCAAAACACAGTCGAACATATCCACGCCGCGCATCGTTCCCTCGATGAGGCAGTCGGGCGAGCCAACCCCCATCAAATAGCGAGGAACGTCGGTGGGAAGCAAGGGCTGTAAATGGTCCAAAAGCTCGTACATAAGCGGTTTAGGCTCGCCAACGGAAAGTCCGCCGATGGCAATACCGTGCTTGACGAAGGGCAAGGTGCGGCGCAAGCTCTCTTCACGCAAATCCTTGTACATATTCCCTTGTACGATGGGGAAAGGGGCTTGCTCGGGCTTGTCGTGGAATTTATAGCAACGCTCTAACCACGCCGCCGTACGCTTCATCGCTGCTTCCGCTTGCGAATGGTTGTAGCCGTACTCACTGCACTCGTCAAACGCCATAATAATGTCCGCGCCGAGGTTTTGCTCTACTTGGATTGCCTTTTCGGGCGTGAAGAAATGCTTACTGCCGTCGATGTTAGAAGAAAATTCTACCCCCTCGTCGGTAATTTTATTCAATTTACCAAGCGAAAAGACCTGAAAACCGCCGCTATCCGTCAAAATGGGCTTGTCCCAGTTCATAAATTTATGCAAGCCGCCCGCTTTCTTTACTATATCGTCGCCCGGGCGCATATATAAATGGTAGGTATTCGCCAAAATAATTTGCGAGCCCGCCTCTTTCAAATCGCGCGGAAATACCCCTTTCACCGTCGCTTGCGTGCCGACGGGCATATAGACGGGGGTTTCAATGTCGCCGTGCGGCGTATGCAAAATACCTGCACGCGCACCCGTTTCGGGGTCTGTTTTGATGAGTTCAAAGGAAAAATATTCGTTGTTCAAGCTTTTGCCCTCTGTCTTTCGTTTTTCGTCGGTTATTATACCACAACCAAACAAGAAAATCAAGAGTTTTTCGCCGTGTTTCCCCCACTCGTATTTTTTGTTTATGCATGTAAAAATGCATTTATACATTATATTCACTATTTTTATACATTTATGCATAAAATATTTAAAAATATTCAAAAAAATATTTATTTTGGGGTATTTTTTAGTTGACTTATACAAAAAAAGTGTATAAAATAGAGTCTACAATCGTTGAGGCGGTTGCAAAAAAGACATCAAAGGTTTAGGAGAGAAAATATTATGAAAATCAAGAAAGCTATTGCAGTTACATTGGCGGCGGTTGCGGCTTGCGCAACGATGGGTATGGCGGCGTGCGGCGCGGACGATACGCTTATCGTTTATACGGAAGCGGGTTTTGCACCTTTTGAATATATTTCGGGCGGCAAAATCGTGGGCGTTGACGTAGATATTATGAACCTCGTCGGCGAAAAGCTTGGCAAAAAGGTAAAGTTTGAAAACGTTGGCTTTGACACCATCGTAGATACCGTTTCCGCAGGCAAGCTTTGCAACGTCGGCGCGGCGGGTATTTCCGTCACCGAAGAACGTAAGCAAAAGGTAGATTTCTCGAACGAATATTACACGGCTGCCCTCTACGTTATCTATGAAAAGGACGACGCTTCCATTTACGAAAGCACGACGACGGACGATGTGACGGGCGTATATTGGGATTCCCTTGCAGGCAAAAAGATTGCCGTACAAAACGGCACGACGGCTGACCTCTTCCTCGGCGATGAGCTTGGCGAAGGCGGCACGATTTACGAAACAGGCGCAGCAAAGGTCGGCTTCGACGCACTTGCTATGGCGGTTGCCGATATCGGTCTTGATTCCAACGTACTCATCATCGACGAGCTTCCCGCAAAGAAGCTTATAGAAGGCAAGAACAACTTGACCTGCGCCCCCCTCTATTATCAAGGCGGTGAAGGCAAAGCGGACGAAGCGGCGGTAGACACCTACGCAATCTGCGTTACCAAGGGACAGACAGAGCTTCTCAACGCCATCAACGAAGTTTTGGCAGAGCTTGGCAAGGCTGGTATTCAAGCGCTGGTTGACAAGCACCTCGGTTTGTAATTTTTATAAGGTAAATCGTGAGGGAAAGGCGAATTTTGCGCCTTTCCCTCGTATCACGTTTTTAAGTAAATTTATTTGGAGTTTAAACTTGCATGTTTAAGGACATTTTTAGGATTTTATCGGACGTGGAAATGCTTGGATACATTTTCCAAGGCTTTTTACACACCCTCGTCATCACCCTCATCGCCGCCGCTATCGGTTTGGTGTTGGGGTTTGTGGTTGCCGTTGTGAAAATTATGCCGTCCAACAAATGGACGCGCGTACCAAAGGTGATCTGCGAGGTATATACCACCATCTTCCGTGGCACACCCGTGGCTTTACAGCTCTTCATTATGGTTTTTGCCGTATTTGCCATCCCCGGCTTTAAACCCTATGCGGCAATTTTGACGTTTGGCATCAACTCGGGCGCATACGTTTCGGAAAGCATCCGCGCGGGCATCACGTCCATTGACAAAGGACAAATGGAAGCGGGGCGCGCGTTGGGTATGAATTGGTTACAAACGATGGTGCGCATCATTCTCCCCCAAGCCGTAAAGAATATCATCCCTGCTATCGGCAACGAAATTATCGCCCTCTTAAAAGAAACCTCTATCATCGGTTGGATTGGCGCGACGCCGGGCGTGGTCACGTTTGATTTGCAAGCGGCGGCAGACACTATTTTTAGAAGCTATCCCAACTACTTAGCAAGCGGTATTATCGTAGGGTGCTGTTATTTGATTATCGTATATGCATTTACGTTGCTTGTAAAATACACGGAAAAGAGGTTGAAGAAAGATGAACGATAAGAAACCCTTTTTGCAGGTAAAAGCTCTGCATAAGAAATTTGAAAAATTAGAGGTTTTGAAGGGCGTAGATCTCGACGTATATAAGGGCGACGTCATCGCCGTTATCGGCCCGTCGGGTTGCGGTAAGTCCACCTTTTTGCGCTGTTTAAACTTTTTGGAAATGCCCAACGCAGGCGAAATTAGCTTTGAGGGCAAGATTGTCTTTAAAAACGAGCGCGTGTATTTCAAACGCAAAATGAAAGCCTTGAAAACGCAAAAAAACTACGATAAAACGGAATTTAAAGCGCTTGAAGAGCAATATCTCGCACTCAAAGCCATTGAAAAGCCCATTCAAAAGAAGATGAATAAGGAAATTGACCTGCACCGCCAAAAGGTGGGTATGGTCTTCCAACAATTCAACCTCTTCCCCCACCTCACCGTGTTGCAAAACATCACGCTCGCGCCCGTCAAATTAAAGAAAATGACGAAGGACGAGGCAGAAAAAAAGGCGATGGAGCTTTTGAAAAAGGTCGGGCTCGAAGACAAGGCGAGCGTATATCCGAATACCCTTTCGGGCGGACAAAAACAGCGTATTGCCATTGTCCGCGCCCTTGCGATGGACCCCGAAGTCCTGCTCTTTGACGAGCCGACTTCCGCGCTCGATCCCGAAATGGTCGGCGAGGTTTTAAAGGTTATGACCGAGCTTGCAAAAGAGGGCATGACGATGATTGTCGTCACACACGAAATGGGCTTTGCGAAAGAGGTGGCAAACCGCGTTATCTTCATGAACGAGGGCGTTATCAAGGAAGAAAACAACCCCAAAGATTTCTTTGAAAATCCGCAGGACGAACGCTTAAAGGACTTCCTTTCCAAGGTCTTGAAATAACGCAAAAAACACGTGAGGACGGACTATGTTATATAATTATCATACGCACACAACCCGTTGCCGCCACGCGAGCGGTACGGACAGAGAATACGTGGAAAACGCGATTGCGGCGGGCATGAAAACACTCGGTATTTCCGACCATGCCCCCTACCTTTTTAAAAATTTGAGCTATTATTCCACCTACCGTATGTTCACGGACGAGCTGTTTGAATACGCCGAAAGCGTGCGTTCGCTCGCCAAAGAATACGAAAAGGACATTCGCGTTTTACTCGGCTTTGAACTTGAATATTATCCCGATTTTCACAAGGGCGAAATGGAATTTTTGTCGCAGGTCAAGCCCGATTATTGTATTATGGGACAACACTTTTTAGGGAACGAAATGGGCGAAACCTACTGTGGGCATTTGGACAAGCCCGAACAGCTTACACGCTACGTTTCGCAGGTGTTAGAGGGGCTTGCCACGGGTGATTTTGCCTATCTTGCACACCCTGACGTTGCGGGCTACAATTTCCCCCAAGCGCATATCCAAAAGGAATATTTGCGGCTGTGTGAGGGCGCAAAGGCGTTGAATATTCCGTTGGAAATCAACCTTTTGGGCTTGCTTACCCATCGGCATTATCCCAACAAACAGCTGTTTGATATTGCGGCAAAAGTAGGCAACGACGTCGTGCTTGGCGTAGATGCGCACGAGCCGAAATATTTAAGCGACAAGGCTTTGCACGAGGCAGGCAAGCAAATGGCAGAAAAGCTTGGCGTAAAGCTTATCGAACAACCCTTTATATAAAAAATAATGCCGCGCGGCTTATCACCGCGCGGCGTTTTTTATTCTGTTTTTTGCAAATTTTCAAATTCCTCTTTCAACACCAAATATTCGTTTAAAATATCGTCGAATTGATGATATTTGAATACTTTATGCACCTTTTCCACGTGCCATTGTTTGATATTGTCCGTGTGCGGATAAGGCAACCAAAATAAACGTTTGGAAAAATGACGGATTACCGTATCCTTGTGCAAGAATTTTTGGTCGTTAAACTTTTGCGGGAGAAGTTTGCACATCTTTTTCGTGGTCGAGCGAATAATCGCCGACTGATCGGCAAAGGGCAATTTTTTCACGCGGATAAGCTCCCTCGCCTTTTCAAACAAGCCCGTTTCTCGGCATTTTTTCATATTGAAAAGCAATACGCCCGCATTGATATACTTGGGATTGACAAGGTATTTGCCGTAATGGTCGTTCGCCGCCGCGTATTCGTAATTTTCCACGTCGATATCGTACAACTCGCCGATGTCCTTGTTGATCATAATATCCGCGTCGAGATATAAGAGCTTATCGGGCATGTCCGTCAAATCGGCAAGCAAGCGGAGCAAGGTGTACGGGGAGCAATAGCACCCCTCGTTTGCGTTCTCTTTTAAGTGCGTTTCGTATAAGTCGGTGACGTCGCAAAGAATGACTTTGGTGTCGGGGTTGTGCTTTTGCAGCGCCTTTTCGATAAAGCGCGCGTGTTCTTCCCCCATCGCCGTGTAATTCGGGCTCACGCGCGTAAGCGTCATCGTATAAAGATAGACGCGGAGAGGGCGAGGCTTTTCCAACCTCTTAACAAGGGAAAGGGTGGACGTCAATACGCCGTCGAATACCTTTCCGTTCCCACTGTATAAAACGTTAATCATTTTGTTTTTCCTCTTGATTGTTTTGCGTATCTTCCTTTGGAAGATAACGGATATATTCACAGTTGCTTAATTGACTGCGTTCCACCATTTTTTCGTAAATTTGGTTGCGGAGCTTTTGCATTCTTTCCTTGGTCGGCAAACTTTCGTCGGGATAAAAAGGTCCGTCTATATAGGTGACGATTTTGGGCGTCTTGCCATGTTTGCGCTTTTGGTAGGTGTTGGTGAGCGCAAAGCAGGGCGCGTTTAAATCGACGGGGTAACGGAAAGAAACGGTTGGAAAATCGCGTATGCCGATATAGTATGGCCAAATATGCGCCTCGGGATAAATCATAATGCAATTCCCCTCTTTATAACGGGTGTGAATTGCTTCCTTGAAATTACGGCTCGCTTTTAAGTTATCGGGCATGGGAAGGGCACCCATGTACGCGTTCACTCTGCCAAGATAGGGCATAGACACGTTGTTTGCGTGCACGATTGTGTACACCGATTTGGGGTTGACGGACAAAGACGGAATGACCGCGTCCCCTATCGGTTGGGTGTGGTTTCCGTACATGAAAAAGCCCTGCTTTTTGCCCTTTAATTGCTTAAACGCCTTTTTATTTTTGACCGTCCAACGAAATTTAAAACGGCAGTAAAAATATGCCAACGGATGGGCTATCACCCCATAGGCAAAAAAGCGTTTTACACCACTCCAACCGCCACGGCGAATATATTTCCAATTTTCGTCAATCTTTTTGGGTTGAATGACCGCCTCGGAAAATTCGTCGTTGCGTTCGTCCGTGTAATATATCGTTTTTACAGGAAGAGGTTTTTTCATAAATACGAAATGTTGAATGCGGAATGCTTTCCGTAAATGCTGGGTGCTGAATGCGGAATGCGGACTTG
>JAFTMQ010000010.1 GCA_017452305.1 Clostridia bacterium
AAAATATACCCGTCGGTCGAGCCGCCCCATACGTTGGTACCCGCCGCCTTGAACAAGCCAAGCTTGACAATGCCGCTTTGCGCAGGCGTTGACAGCTTATACATGACACCTTTGTTAGCCACGTCCGCGCCAAGTCCGCCGATATACGTCGTGCCTGCACTTGCACCTGCGATTTCCGTCGTGCCCGTATTGATAACGGACAAATCGTTCATCGACGACACCGTAGCGTACGTGAAATTATTCGTCGTCGAGAAAACGCCCGTTGCCGAGCCTTCGTTATAAATATTGAAATATTTTCCAAGAGGAATATTGCTTGTCGTCGTGGAATAGGTCACCTTTTCCGTTCCGTCCACCACGATATGTAAGGTATAGCCCGTCGCCGTAGACGTTACGCTGATCTCAAACACCGCCTTGCCGTCCGCCAGCTCGCTAGCGATGCTGATATTGTTCATACCTACCTGCGTTTCCGCGTTACCGCTAATACAGCCGAGCATATTAAATTGCTGGTTTGCGATATCCGAAAACCAAAGAATGTACCCTGCGCCCGACCATACGTTGTTTTGCTCACTCTTGAAAACGCCGAGCTTTACCTGACCGCTGCCGCTGGGCGTATAGGTAAATTTCACGCCCAAGTTTTCCACCGTATCCGTACCGAGGGAACAAATCGCAGAGCCTCCGCTACTCGTCGAAACGGCACTGCCCGTCAAATCCTCGATATCCGTAACCGTTGCAGGCGCCAACGTAGTATCCGTCGTATAGCTGCTGTTATCGGCATACGTAGGGAAGTTTTGTCCCCAAGTGCTCGCAATCGTCGTCGTGCTGACCGTATACGTCGTGCCTTCCCTTACAAAATTTACGGAAAGGGTAGAGTTTTCCAACACGATGGACATTTCACCCTCGAAGGTAATAAGCTCTGAAAGGTCGGATACGCCGATACCTAACCCCGTACGTGCGATAATGCTGTCATTGTTAGAAGGGTCGCAAATTTCCAACCAATAATCCCACGTATCGTTTGCATATCTACTAAATAAATGCACCATCTGTCCGCCGCTTGCCCAAGCGTTGCTGGACGAGCTTCTAAACGCGCCGATTTTAAGCCCCTTATTGGGGCCAAGCGTAACGCTTATATTAAATTTAATCCCAACGTTTGAACTACTGGTCACCGTTTCGGGCAGTGCACCAAGGTTGACCGTAGAGCCGCTCGCGCCTTCTTTTTTCGCCGCACCAAGCTCGCCGATGTCATATACGGTCGCCGTCGTTGCCGCGCTTACCGTGGACGGCTGTTGCGAGAGCGAAATGCCTGCAAAGAAAGATGCCACACACACGAGCGCTGTGAGCAAAAGCAAGAATAAAGACTTTCTTTTACTACTGAGTTTCATGGTTCCCTCCTATTAATATATCATTCTTATTATTTTTCTTCGTTAAAAAATTCCAAAACGCCTTGCCCCATCGACAGGACGATTTCGGTGGCCGTTACCGCCAAGCGTTTTTTTATCCCCTTATTGCCGAGGATATAATAGGTGTTCCCTGCGGAAACGGTATACGCCACCTCGGGGGCCAAAAGCTTTTCCCCTATCGTTTCCGTCATAGACAGTGCGTTTACTTTCATCACTGCTTTTTGTCCGCTTTCGTCTTTAAAAGTTGTCGTTACCGAACGGAAATAAGAAAAATTCATTCCCGGTAAATGCTTGATGGGATATTTTTCCTCGTCCGTCTGCTGACGGTCCTCGTAGGTATATCCGTCCAATATACGCTGAATACGGACAAACTGTTCATTCGCTTCCTTTACCCATTGATAGGTAGGCGTCGGAACGCCGTTATAATCGACCATGGTATGCTCTATCGTATCCGACGATTCGACCACGGGGAAGTAATTAAACCACGAATATCCTGCCCCGCCGTGCGCCGCCACGTACAGCATCGACATATACACGTCGATATCCGATACATCGTTTCGCCGGATCTCGTTCCACGCCGTCAAGGTTTGGAAAAAATCCGCTCCGCCATATTCCTGGATTACCTCCATCAACGCTTCGTACGTTTCGGGATAGCGGTCGGGCCACCTTTCCCCCATGTAAATGACGTTGTTGGTATACAGATTAAAGCAAACGTGGTCGCATTCCGTATAAGAAAACCAATCGCGAAGATAATTTTTAAAGCTTTCCAAGCCCTCCCAATACTGGCTGTATGCAATCGTCAAGCCTGCGTGCATAAACGGATTGTCCCTGCCAAGCTTTTTCGCCGCTTTTCTCAAAGCCTTGACGGTGTCGCTTAAACAGCTTCTCACCACCGTTTCCACGGGCTCGTCTAACAGCATAAATCCAAAAAAGGCAGGATGCTTTACGTAATTTGCCGCCTCGCCGCCGTCTGCCAGCCGCTTGGCAATCGCGCCGTCTATTTCCTCTTTTGCCGCCGAGATATTGCGCGAATAGCCGTGTATCACACTGTCCGCCACGATTACTTTCATACCGCGCGCCCACGCCGCGTCCATAATTCGTTTCATGGCGCATGTTTCCCAAACGTCATTTTCTTCAAACTGACCGCCCATATGATTTTCGGTAAGTACGACGTTTAAACCGCACTCTTTCAACATATCTATGTGCGCGCCGATATATTTTTCATCCGTCCAATTTTTGGCTTTTCCGCCGTCCATAGTGAAATTGCCGTCCACGTCCACGTAAACGCGTCCTCTGCCACATTCATCCAACCCCTCGCAATCCTCTATACGCAATCCGTAGCTTTCCAACAGCTCCTTGGTGAAACGGAAATGCCCGTCGCGGATACATTGATACGCCCAAATAGGCTTCACCGCCAACGTTTCTATCGTTGCAGGTTTACTGTCCGCATAAGCGGCGTCATCCGAACACGCCCAAACCGTCACCGTATGCGCGCCGACTACCTGCGGCGTGTACGCGCACGCTTGCGTGCGTACGGTGGGCAAATGGCTGTTGTCGTCCGTCACCAAATAATATTCTGCACCCTCGACCTGCTCCCAAACGATTTCATACCCCTCGCCCTTGCGAAGCGACGGCGTTTGCAGTACCGTTGCGGATACAGCTTCCTCGTTGCCTACTATTTCTTTCACTGCTTACTCCTTTTCGGCTATAATCTCTTACAGTATAATTATATCGTATTATTTTTGCATTTTCTATCAAGATTCTATCCGATTTTTTATATTATCTTGATATTTTTGTAAAATTTTTCCTATTTTTCAGCTTTTTTGTTACATTACGTTGGGCGTTACCGTTCTGCTCCAATGATAGCTCCAAGGGGCTTTCTTCACAAATTCCCGCTCCTCGTTCCCGTAATAATCCAACCGTTTTTCTTCCAATTCGGGTATCGTATCGATTTCACTGTTCAAATACTCGTTTAAACGGCGTTTACAACTTTTCAGGCGCAGCATTAACCCCCCGATACGCTGTTCCTGCACTTCGAAGCCGTGCGGCTTGTTTTCCGTAAACCAAACCTTGCGAAAACGGTCGAAGAAAGCGTCCAGGCGGTCGAGCGCCGTTTGATAATCCGCCGTCGCTTTGACAAGCGCCTCGCGGTTCTTTGCTTGATAAGCGAGATAGGTGCGCCAGCCAAGGTCGTATTTTACGTTTAAGAAATCGCACAATGCAGCCAAATACTCAAACAGGTACGCATATCCGCTACTTTGCGCCGCCAAGCGGTATTTTTTCGCCGCTTGTGCGTATTCCTCAGGCACGCTTTCAACCACGGTCGTGTCAAAATACCCCAAAAACGGGTCGGCGTAAAACATCGCTTTGCCCATATTCAGTAATGCGTAATCGTTGCCACCGACAAAGTTGGGGATATCCAGCGCCATAAAATCGTCAAAGCTTTCCCCCATCACCTTAAGAAATTTCTCTTTCCAAACGCTTTCCCTTTCCTCGCCGTCGTAAATACATTTTACTGCACATAGAGAAGGCAATAAAGCGTAATAGGAACATTCTTTACCGTTATCCCCCCACAAGGTGAGCATCACGTTGTCGACCTGCTGTTTACGGCACGCGCGCAGCGCAGGCGCCATATACGTCAAGGTAGCGGCGTTGGCAGACGAAAAGCCGAACCAACTGAGTGCGCCGCCCGCAAACCAAACCTCGTTGCCCAGCGCGCGATGATTGCGTATCCTCTCCGCGTACCCTCCTTCCTCTTTTCTATAATAATCCCAATACACCAACCCCACGTTTTGCGGAATTTGTTTTGCCTGTTCTTGCGGAATTTCCGGTGTCTGCCCATTTAGAGTTCCAAAATCCTCTCCGCTTGTCAAGCGGAAAATCATATCCGACCACATAATGGGGTTTAAGCCGTATTTTTCCGCAAGCGACAAAACCTTGTATAAATGCCGATTGAATACCTCGAACGCGTCTTGCTCGCCGTATCTTCTCTTGAACTCCCCTAAACCAAGCATGAACGCCTCGTCCATACCGATATGCACCGTTTTGGAAGTAAAAGTTTCGGAAATTGTTGCAAACATATTTTCAATCAACACGTAAGTACGCTTGGCGTCCGCCAACAATCCGTCTGCGGTATCGTGTGCATGGTCGTGATATACCGCCCAAACGAATATGCTTTCCAAATGCGCCAACGTCTGTATGCAAGGTATCAATTCTATCCCAAGCGATGTGCAATAGCCGTCGATATCCCGTAATTCCGCTTGCGTATAACGCCCACGCATCAAGCCGAAATACGGCTCGTTTTTCACCTCGTATGTGTCCTCGGTATAAAGAAGCAGGGTATTGTACCCAAAGCCCGATAAAATCCGTGCGTACTTTTTCACCTGTTCGGGCTTCATCACCGCATTTCTCGACATATCCAGCATCGCGCCAAAACGTTTTTTATCTCGCATATCCGCCTCCAAAAAATATTTAACTACTTTTCTTTCTATTATATTTTATAATAGAAATTTATAAAATTCTATCAACATTGTTACCATTTTTTTATATTATCTTGACAATTCACTTGCTTTTTGTTATAATCCATAGTATGAAAAACAAGAAATTACAATATCATTACCGTTCGGGCAAAGGCGAGGACCACATTATTGAAGCGGAGCCGCTTTACAGCGAAGTACGCGTACAGGCGATACAGTCCCTCTATCAATACCGCTTGGCCCCCGATTTTAAGCATCCCGGCGAAAGCCATGATTTGCACGAATTTTTCTACGTTATGCAAGGCAAAATGAAGGTCATCACGCGAAACGGCACCTTCTATCTCAACGCAGGCGATTTTATCATCGTTCCCCCTAATCTATTCCACACGATGTGGCCGAATAAGGACTTTTCCTTTTCCGTTTCCATCTGCTTTAAAGGCGAGGGGTTAGAGGATAATTTGATTACGATGAAAATCGGTAAATTGAACAACGCGGAAAAATACTGCCTGAACCAAATCGTCAAAACGTACGCAGAAAACCGCTTGGGGGAGCCCAACAGTGTTTTCCCTACCACCGACGAGCCTAAAAACGATTACGCTTTCCGTCAAATTATCAAAAACGAACTGGAAAATTTGCTGATTTTGATAACCAGAGATTTTCAGCTTTCTTTAACGGCGCAAAACGAAACGCTGACGCAAAGCAGTGCTGATATCGCGATGAAAACCAAAGCCTACATTGACGAGCATTTTAAAGAAAAATTGCTGCTGGATGATATCGCAAAGGAGCTTGGTTACAGCGTTGGGCATATTTGCAGAGTCTTTAAAAAACGGCAGGGCTTGTCCATCGTCAATTATATTTTGAAAAGGCGCATACAGGAAGCCATGCTTCTTTTAAATAAAGGTAAAAGTCTGCAAAGCGTTTCAGATGAATTAGGTTTTGACAGCATACAGTATTTCTGTAAAATTTTCAAACGCATCGTAAATATTACTCCCAAACAGTACAAGCAACGTTCAATGCAGGACCATTACATTTCGTACGATTACTTCCTCTCGGTTATGCCTTAATCCAAGACGTTGTCGCTTTTATCTACCCACTTGCCAGCCTTAAAGACTGAAAAAGGCGGTTTTTGCGCTGCTCTGCTTGCGAAATACCGCCTTTATCTTGTAATGTCTTTTCTTTGTTTACTGGGTAGCAAATTTTGCGTGGTGAGAGAAAGGATTTGACTAATTTCCGAATGTATGCTATACTATCGTCGAACGAGTGAATAAGGACATGGGTAGGTCGTTTTCGATTTTTTGCAGCCATTTTTGGCGTGAAGACGGAACGACCACATGTTTGACCATTTACAGAGCTGGACTACGTGGACACAATGGGAATAAGATTACACGAAAGCATCGCTGGTGGACACGAAAGTCCTGGAAATCACTCAAAATTACATAAAAAATGACCTTTATGTCTTGGTGGCCAAAAGGTCGTGGGTTCAAGTCCCGTCGCCTCAACCACGGAAAATCTCTTGAAACATAAAGGGTTTCAGGATATTTTTCTTTTCCAAAAACCGCCTAAATTGCGGGCTTGACCACATGTTTGACCATTTAAGGATTTGGACTATGTGGACGCAATGGGAATAAGAGCACGTGAAAGCACCGTTTTCGGACTGAAAATCACCAAAAATCACTCAAAATTACATAAAAATCGGCCGATGGGCATTCGGGACGTAGGATTATAAGACCGACTATTTTTCTTTTCAACCATCAAAAAAAGTCTTGAAATAAGCAGGTTTTTACTCATAGGGACAAAAAGTAAATAATGGATAAAAACCGATACTGTTCAGAGGGACTTTTTCTGTGCGACGAAAGTTAATCGTTTATTAATTAAGCTTCTTCCTCATTCAGCAGAAGATGTTGTACCATACGCATCTTTCGTAAGTCCTATATTCACCTACGAATACTGTAAAAGTTTCATTCTTAACAGCAAAAAAAGCATCTGCAAGACCTCGCTTTACAGATGCTTTTTTATTATAACATTATACCATATCCTTAATAAATCAATAATATACTGCGTATTTTTTAGTTTTTAATTTGCCGTGCTACTTTTGACAG
>JAFTMQ010000065.1 GCA_017452305.1 Clostridia bacterium
AATGTATACGAGGGTTCAAATCCCTCTCTCTGCGCCAAAAATAGGGTGTCCATTTGTGGGCCCCCTATTTTTGTTATAACTTGATTATTGAGAGGGATTTGTGGGTGGGAGCCGCGAACGAGAGTGAGCGCTTTGCCTTGCGGGGTAAGAAAACCGTTATTCGTCGGGCAAAGTCGGCAATTGATAATTGCCGAGCGGGGCGCGCCGCTAAAGGCGCAAATCCCTCTCTCTGCGCCAGAAAAAGAGGTGTCTAATCGGATACCTCTTTTTTGTTTATTGCTATTTTTCAAGAGGAATTTAATTGTGGCGTCCCCTGCTTTTTATATACAATTTTCACCATATTTTCATTGAAATAGCCTTGCAATTTTCAAATAAAAGTATTATACTATAATTGTTGCAAATACTTCTTTATAGTAAAGCTTAAAAGAATTTTTACTTAAAGGCGGTTTTGAATTAGAATGAATTGTATTTTTATTTATAATCCCGTAAGTGGACGCGGGAAAATTCATAAAAAATTAAATTTTATTAAAAAAAGTCTTGCGGAAAAATACGACGAGGTCACCGTATATGCAACGCAATATTCGGGCGATATGAAGCGTATGGCGCGTGAGGCGGTTGGGAAATACGACGCCATCATCTTTTCGGGCGGGGACGGCTCCTTCAACGAGGTTGTGCAAGGGATTGCCGACCTTGACAACTTACCCGAGTTAGGTTATATCCCGAGCGGGACGGTAAACGATATTGCACACACGTTGCAAATCCCCCGCAACGTCAAAAAGGCGTTGCAGGTCATTAAAACGGGCAAAAACGAAATGTTGGACTGCATGAAGGTCAACGACCATTACGCAATGTACGTGGTTGCGGCGGGTGCCTTTACGAGTGCAACGTACAACACTCCGCAGGACGATAAAAACAACATTGGTAAAATTGCCTATTACGTAGAAGGCATCAAGCACAATTTGGACTTCGATTTCTTTAAAATTGACTGTAAATCGGAAAAGAAAAAGGTGCATGGTATGTTGGTTATGTTTATCAATAGCCGCTACGTTTCGGGCTTTAAGGTAAACGAACATTCGAGCTTGCAAGACGGCAAAATTGAGGCTACCGTTATCCAAGAAGAACCGAAAGTCGGTTTCTTTAAAAAGTTCTTCTCTTTGCTTACTATGGCGTTCCTCTTCCTCTTTGGCAGAAAACGCGCAAAGACGGAAAGCTTACTCCACCTTGAAGGTTCGAGCTTTGACGTTGACGTACCCGAAGACGTCGTATGGAATTTCGACGGGGAAAAAGGCTGTAACGGACGAATTCACGTTGAAGTTGTCCCCAAGAAAATCAATATGCTTGTTCCTCAAAACTTAAAAAACATATAAAAAAATCGCGAGAATTGCTCTCGCGATTTTCTTTTATTTTTCTTTGCGTTAGAATGGCAATAATACAAGCAAATTACACGATACTACGATGAGCACCAAGGCAAACGGGTAAGTTGCCGCGTATGCCGAGGAAACGTCGTCCGTACCAGCAACGGAAATCAACGAGCCAAGCGCGGGTGTACTCGTCATACCGCCCGTAATCGAGCCCAAGTTGTTGAAAATGGAAAGCTTGAAAACAAACTTGCCAAGAATAAAACCAACCACCATAGGCACGGTTGCCATAACGATTCCGTACAAGATATACTTCCAATGGAATGCGGAAATGAAGTTTACGCCGCCGGGGATACCTGCACCGACAAGGAACAAAATCAAACCCAGTTCACGGAAGAAATTTAAGCTTTCCTTGGAAACCTTCATATCAATCTTGCCGAAGTGGCCGAAGTGCCCTACGATAAGACCTGCAATGAGCGTACCGCCCGACGAGCCAAAGCTGAAATAGTTACCGCCGCCGATGGGAATTTTAATACAGCCGATAAGCAAGCCCAAAACTGCCGTTGTAATGAACGGGAAGAAACCAAATTCGTCAATTTGAATACGTTTTTTTCCGTCGTCCTTAATTTGCAAGGTGTTTGCCGCAACGAAGCTTTCTCTTTCCTTTGCGATATCTACCTTTAAAAGCTTGGGCATAATTTGCACGAAAAGCACTACGCCGAGCACGCCGTACAAATAGCCGATGCCGTAACCTGCAATAACGTCGTCCGCAAGCTTGCCTGCCGATTCCTTTGCCGCCGAGAATGCAGGCGTGGACGTAAGCGAGCCCGAAAGCAAGCCCGTTGCCATACCGATATTCATACCGCCGTCGATTGCCGCAAGCGCAACCGTAATGCCTACGCCAATGACGATGATTACCGCACCCATTGCTACGTAAGACATCATGCTTTTATTGAAGGAACGGAAAAATTTAGGACCTGCGATAAGACCGACTGCCGTTACGAATAACACCGTACCAAGCTTGGAAATGGTATCATATACACTTTGTGTAGAGAAGGTCTTAAACGTTTTTTCAACCCCATCAACCGTTACTTTAAAGTTTTGCGCAACGCTCCAAAGGACAATTTCTTTATCGCCGATTTTAATTGACGGAAAGAATGAAAATACCACGCCAACCAAAATGGCGACAAGCAAAACCCCTGCCGTACCAAGCGAAACG
>JAFTMQ010000066.1 GCA_017452305.1 Clostridia bacterium
GTGTAGTCGCCGAGCATATAATATACGTTATCCAAGTTTCCGCCGATAAGCAATACTTTTTCTTTTTTTAACGGCAAAACCTTTTCTTTTTTCAACAAAACAATACTTTCACAAGACATTTCATAAGCAACCTTCTGCCCCTCACCTGATTGTAAGTATGCAACCGATTGCCCATTCTCGGATAAAAACGGCTCGTCCATAAGACCGCAGGCAAACTTCTTTACGAGCAGTCTGCAAACCGCTTCGTCAATTTCTTCTTCCGTGATATAGCCTTTCATCACGGCTTCTTCCAAATGCGTCATGCCTTCATCCCAAAGGCCGCAGTCTATCCCCGCGCGCACCGCCGTTGCGCCCGCTTTTACCAAATCGCCGCCGCAAAAATCAATCATTTTATCCACGGCGCAACCGTCTGCAATCACCACGCCCGTAAAGCCCAGTTCGTCGCGCAAAACCTTACGCAAATAATAAGCGCTTCCATGGCAAGGCTCACCGTCGATTTCGCTGTACGTAGCCATAATAAAATCACACCCCGCTTTCGCTGCCGCCGCCGCGGGTGGAAGATGAATTTCACGCACTTCACGCTCCCCGATATTGCTTACGCCGCCGTTGTGCGCACCGATGGCACTGCCTTGCGCCAAATAGTGCTTACAACAAACCATACTTTCGGCTTTATGCATACCAAAAACGGCTTGTTCGCACATTTTTGAAGCCAAATACGGATCCTCGGAAAAGCATTCTTCAAATCTGCCCCAACGAGGGTCAACCGCCATGTCAAAAACGGACAAATATGGCAAGGACACCCCGCCAAGCTTTGCTTCCTTACCGATTTGGTAGGTTTGCTGTGCGTATAATTCGGGATTAAACGAACAACCGACGTTTAAACTGACAGGGTATATTACGCTGTCTAACACCTGTCTTCCGTGCGGCGCGTCTTCTTCCATAAGAACGGGAATTCCCAGCCGCGTATTTTCTACGACGAATTTCTGCAAAACGTTGTACGCCTTTTCTCTCTCGGACGCCAAAATCCCGCCCGTTTGATAAGAGCGCTTACTCCACGGGTCGGCTCGGAAAAAACCGTACAATCTACCTATTCCGCCAAAACGTAAAACGTAATTTTTAAATTCTTCCGTCAACGTGATCTCGCCGTTTTTATCGCGAGTATATGCCTCAAACCCAAAAAATTTTTGCGCTAATTGCCCCACCTTTTCGCGAAGTGTCATTTTTTCGACTAAACTTTTTGCTTTACTCTCAAATTGCATGTACTCCCTCCCCAAAGCCTATTTTACCCATCCTGCAAGGCAAAATAGTTTAGGCTTTCATGATCCACTTGATTTCGTAAGGGCTTAACGTAAGTTTGCTTTCCAATCCGTCCATATCGTAGAAAATAGTCGTCTGTTCTACGCTCGTATTATTGGTGATCGCGTACCTGTCCCCATAGAAATGGGCTTCGGTGAGCGGATTGGTACAGTAAGATTTCTTGTCCATATCCTCTTTACTCGCCGCCCAAAGGATCGCACGATAGAGAAGTTTTGCGTTTTCCGCCGAATAAGGCAAGCCCGTGATATAGAAGCTTCTACCCTTGCCGTAGTTATTCGTCGCCATCTTCACTTCGCCGACGTTTACCTTTCTCGTAAATCTATCCGAGAAGACGATGTCTACCACGTTCGTGCCGTCAAGCGCGAAAATATTTTTCTTGTCTTCACCGTAATCCACGGGGTTTTCAATACCGTCTAAAATGAAATGCTCGCCGTGTTTTTCGATATTATATTTATCTTCGCCAAGCGAAATGCCGCATTCCTTGTCTACGCCTAAAACGTCGGAAAGCTGGAAGAACTTGCCGTTTCTCTGCAAAGCCGTAGGCTCACCAACGCCGATAAAACCACCGCCGTTATACACGTATTTTCTTACAGCCGTAACGATTTCTTCGTCCGCCCAAAATTCACCGCCGCTCCAAGCCGTACCAGCGTCACCTGCGTTGATAACCACGTCGAATTCGTCAAGTCTACCCGCTTTTACGTCGTCAAAGTTGATGAAATGCACCTCTACGGGAAGTCCGCTCAACGCCTCGTAAATGCCTTGATAGGAATAGCTTTGCTGATACCAAAGCTCGTGCGCGGTCATATTACACATCCAACTACGCACCTTACCCCAAGCGTTCAAAACCGCCACCTTTGCGAAGTTTTTGGGCGTTTGCGTCTTGACCGTATCATAGATATAACGGAATTCGTCGCATACCTGCCCTGCCCGTTCGATAAATTTCGGGAACTTTGCCGCCAATTCAAGATAACCGCCGAAGCCAATTCTATCCAAGGGATTACGCATCATCGCACGACGCGCTGTAATCCAGTTGTTGTTGAGCTCCGCCACCGCATTATCCTCATTTCCCTCAAAGAAGGTGTCGGGGAAGAAATAGGGTAGGAAGCGCCCTTCCTTATATCGCACGCCCTCTACGTCGGAAAGCATACGTACGGTTACGCCACCGCCTACACTGCCAACGAGCGCGTCCAAGCCAAGCTCTTTAAATCTCTCGCCGAAGATTTCCGCACCGATCCAGCAATCGCCGAGGAACATCATCGCTTCCTTGCCGTTTTTGTGCGTGATTTCCACCAAATCCTTGACCGTTTCCGTTACGAAATTCTGCACGAATTTCATCCAATCCTTATATTCTTTGGTCGGAATGCGGTGCGTTTGGTTATAATACCCTGCATCTACAAGATACTCCGCACGCATTTTATAGCCGTATTCCTTTTCAAAATCGTCAAGCATACGAGGGCTAACCGCCATATTATAGCCAAACCAATCGACGTTTCTTTCCTTGCCGTGTTGATTGAACACGAGCGAGAACATATACAAGAACGTCGTAAATCTTACCACGTTGCTTTCGGGGTTTGCATCGCACCACTTTTGCAAGTTTTCACGGATAAACTTCTTCGTCTTGGGATAATACGGGTCATACATGATATGGTGCGGCTCGTCCCAATTATTCGTGATATAATTGTACATATGTACGGGGTGCCACAAAGAGATACCCAAGAACGCCACCGTGTATTGATGGAAAGGCTTTGCATTCTTAATAATCACGTTGCCGTTTTCCGCGTCAATTTCCCATTCATCGCATACCTGCCCCGTCGTTCTGTCGATAACTTCGATGTGTTTTACTGCTTCGGGAGAGAAATCGGGTTTGACTTGTTCGGCATAGAACGTGTCCATTAAATGGATAGAAAGCGTGTTTTCCGTCGCCGTAACGAAAGGCGTCATAATAAACATATGCTGCCATTCGTCGGGGTTGTTTGCCGCCCACTCGTGGTTGCCTCTATCCACAAAATATACGTTGTATACCTTGTCCGCGATTTCTTTAGGATTTTTAGGAAGCTTGACACCGTCGCAATCGCGTACCGCGTCCGCACCCCATAAATCCGCTATTCTTTTCGTGCCTTCTACGTAATTTTCGTCCGTAGGAATTGTAATTCTACCCTTGCGCATAATTTACTCCTTTCATTTTTTATTCCCCTACATTATAACATTTTATCCGCGCGTTTTCAAGCCTTTAACAGTTTTATTTTTGTCGAGCTTATATGATTTTTTTACAATGCTTCTAATTGTTCTTCATTTCATTCTTTAAGATATGTCATATTTCAACTATTTGCGCCAATTATAGCAAATGCGGTGTACCGTTTTGCATACAAAGTAACAAATATTAGAGAAATATTTTTCCCCTTCCCTTGTTTATCGCGTAAAAATTTAGGGCTAACGGTTTTTTCCGTTAGCCCTTGTTTTATACTATAACTCTTTTTATTGCAATAAAGCCCTATTGCGTCCAACTTTCAACATCGAGGTCACGCATTGGATAATCTATCGCCCTCACAAATTAGAACAGCTTCGTGCAGGACTCAACCGTAACGTACTGTCCACGATATTGTTGCATAAAGGCGTACATCGCGTCTTGTCTATCCGCCGCCTCCACAAACGCCACGCCTCTA
>JAFTMQ010000067.1 GCA_017452305.1 Clostridia bacterium
GGTGTGGGCGAGCCTGATTTTGTCACGCCTTGGAAGGTACGTTCCGCGGCAATCACCTCGTTACAGCGCGGCTATACGCAGTACACGGGCAACCGCGGTTTGCCCGCCTTGCGCGAGCTGATTTCCCGCTACTTAAACGAGCGGTTTGACCTGCAATACGATCCCGCCCATATCTTGGTGACGATCGGCGGCAGCGAGGCAATCGATCTTGCGCTCCGTGCGTGCATTGAACAGGGTGACGAGGTGCTTATTCCCGACCCTGCCTACGTGTCCTACTCCCCTCTCGTTTCGATGACGGACGGAACGCCCGTGCACGTTGAGTGCCGTGAAGAGGACAATTTCATTTTAAAACCCGAATACCTTGAAAAGGTGATTACGCCGAATACAAAGGCGATTATCCTCACCTACCCCAACAACCCGACGGGCGCGATTATGACGAAAGAGGACTTGCAGGCGATTGCGGACGTGATTATCCGCCACGATTTGCTTGTCATTTCCGATGAGATTTATGCGGAATTGACCTATGGTCAAAAGCACGCGACGATAGCGTCCTTGCCCGGTATGAAGGAACGCACGGTGTACGTGAGCGGTTTTTCTAAGGCGTTCGCGATGACGGGTTGGAGAATGGGCTACGTTTGCGCCCCTGCGGACATTGACGAGGCGATGTTTAAAATTCATCAATTTGGGATTATGTGCGCGCCGACTATGTCGCAATACGCGGCAATCGAGGCGCTCAAAGACGGCTTTTCCGACGATTTTGCGACGGTTGCCGAGATGCGCGAATCCTACGACAAGCGCCGCAAGTTCGTTTTACATTCCTTGCAGGAAATCGGTTTGCATTGTTTTGAGCCGCGCGGTGCGTTTTACGCCTTTACGTCCGTCAAATCGACGGGTATGAAAGCGGACGCGTTCGCGAACGGCTTGCTTTCCGCACAAAAAGTGGCGGTTGTGCCCGGGAATGCGTTTGGGAAATTCGGCGAAAACAACGTGCGTATTTCTTACGCGACGAGTATGACCGCGCTTTCAGAAGCGTTTGACAGAATGTCCGCATTCTTATCCAAGCAATAAGGCGAATGCGGGCGAGTGGAAAAACCCGCCAAAATCCGCCTAAAAATTGTGTAAAGAAAAGTGTGGAAAGGGTGAAATTCTTTTGAAAACATTCAAAACTGATTGACAAACGCCTAAAAATAGGCTATAATGAGGACAATGAAAGAAAAATGCCGTGGCTTTTGGGAAACAAAAAGTCACGGTTGTATTTTTAACGTTCCGCAAGTGGACGGTTTTTTTACGTGTATTTTTCGGTAAAATGGGTTCGTTCCGAGGGAAAAAGGTGAAAAAATCAAACCCAAAAAATCAAGCGCGGAATAGGAGGAGTTTTATGTCGGAACAACAATTTGAAATGACCCAAAAAGGCTACGATGAAGCTGTTGAGCACTTGAAGTATTTGCAGACGGTAAAGCGCCAAGAAATCGTAGAACGTATTTCGGAAGCAAGAAGCCACGGCGACCTTTCCGAAAACGCGGAATACGACGCAGCGCGTAACGAGCAAGCGGCAAACGAGGGCGAAATTGCAGAGCTTGAATATAAAATCAAAAACGCGGTGATCGTAACCATTAGTGCCGATACGTCGTTCGTGCACATCGGCTCGAAGGTAACCGTATATGACGAAGATATGGACGAGGAAGAAACCTACGAAATTACCGGTTCGATGGAAGCAGACCCTATGGCGAACAAAATTTCCAACGAATCCCCCGTCGGCAAGGCGCTTTTAAAGCACAAAGTCGGCGAAACGGTAAAGGTTGCAGCGCCCGACGGCGAATATAAATTAGTCATCAAACAGATTTCCTAATAAGAGGTTTACAAATGCAAGAAAACAAGAACAACGTGCCCGTAAACGGCGCAACGGAAGAAGAGCAACTTATCGAGCAGGCGCGTATCCGCCGTGAAAAGCTCGCCAAGCTCGTTTCCGAGGGTAAAAACCCCTATGAACAAGTGAAATTCCCCGTGAATGCGGATTCCGCTACCATCAAAGAAAACTTTGAGGCGTACGAGGGGAAAGAGGTTGTGATGGCAGGGCGTATGATGTCCCGCCGTATTATGGGTAAAGCGTCCTTTTCGCATATCGCGGACAGAAGCGGCTCTATCCAAATTTACGTAACCCGTCAAGACATCGGCGAGGAAAATTATACGTCCTACAAAAAGGACTACGATATCGGCGATATTTTCGGCTTTAAGGGCTTCGTATTCAAAACGCAAACGGGCGAAGTGTCCGTACACGTGCAAGAGCTCACTCTTTTGACGAAATCCCTTCTTCCCTTGCCCGAAAAATACAACGGCTTGCAGGATAAGGATATGAAATACCGCTTGCGCCACCTTGACCTTATCATGAACAAGGACGTGCGCGATACCTTCCGTAAGCGTTCGCTTATTTTAAAGGAAATCCGTAACTTCTTGGATAACCGCGGATATTTGGAAGTAGATACCCCCACCTTATTGCCTTTGGAAATCGGTGCGGACGCCCGTCCCTTCAAAACCCACCACAACGCGCTCGATTTGGATATGTACATGCGCGTGGAAACGGAGCTTTGCTTAAAGCGCCTTATCGTCGGCGGTATGGACAAGGTTTATGAAGTGGGCAGAATTTTCCGTAACGAGGGTATGGACGCTTACCACAACCCCGAATTTACGACCATTGAAATGTACGAGGCGTACAGCGACTATATCGCGATGATGGATATGATTGAAGAAATGTACAAGACGGTTACCCTCAAGGTTTGCGGTACGCTCGACATCACCTATCAAGGCACGGAAATCCATATGGGCAATTGGACGAGATTGACCATGGCGGAAGCGGTGAAAAAGTACGCGGGCGTGGATTATAACGATTGGGCAACGGACGAGGATGCAAGGGCGGCGGCGAAGGCGCTCGGCGTAGAGCTTGAACACGAAAACGCAACCAAAGGCTGGGTGCTTATCGAGCTGTTCGACGCGTTCGTAGAAGACAAGCTTATTCAGCCCACCGTCATTTACGATTATCCCGTGGAAAACTCGCCTTTGGCAAAGCGCAAGCCCTCTAATCCTGCATTTACCGAACGCTTTGA